>NZ_JAFMPL010000086.1:0-34970 GCF_019038455.1 Nocardia noduli | reverse complement strand
GGGGTAGGGGCGGCGGGCGGCGGCGCGCCCGCGGCACGGCTCGCGGTACGGCGGGGACGACGGGCCAGGGGCTCACTCATGCGCGGACCTCCACGGCGCTCGGTCGGATATCGGTCACGCTCGTAGTGTCACTGCTCGGACTGTCACTACTCGAATCGCTCACGCCAGCACCCCCGCCAAACGCAGGTCGGCGGCGAGTATCTCGAGTTGTTCGGCATTGGGCATCAACTGCGGCAGACGCGGCTCGCCCACGTCGATGCCGAGCATACGCAGGCCGCCCTTGCTCATGGCGACACCGCCCAGACCGGCCATCGCCGCGTTCAGCGGAATCAGGCTCGCGTTGATGCGGCGGGCCCGCTCGACATCACCGGTGTGATAAGCGTCGACGAGTTCACGCAACCGCTCGGGCACCAGATGTCCGATGACGCTGATGAATCCGACCGCGCCCACCGAGAGCCAGGGCAGATTGAGACAGTCGTCACCGGAGTAGAAGGCCAGGCCGGTGCTCGCGATCAGGTCGGCGCCCATGTTCAGATCACCCTTGGCGTCCTTGACCGCGACGATGCGCGGATGTTCGGCGAGGACGCGAATGGTGTCCGGTGCGATGGGCACCATCGATCTCGGTGGAATGTCGTAGAGCGTGACCGGCAGATCGGTGGCGTCGGCGACCGCGGTGAAATGCGCGATCAGACCGGCCTGGGTCGGCCGCGAGTAGTACGGCGTGACCACGAGCAGGCCGTGCGCGCCCGCCCGCTGCGCGTTGCGCGCGAGTTCGATGGAATGCGCGGTGTCGTAGGTGCCCGCGCCCGCGATGACGGTGGCGCGCGCACCGACGGCGTCGACGACGGCGCGCAACAGGTCGGCTTTCTCCGATTCGGTGGTCGTCGGCGATTCGCCCGTGGTCCCGGAGATCGCGAGCAGATCGACACCGCGATCGACCAGGCGAGCGGCCAAGGCCACCCCGGCATCGACATCGAGCTTGCCGTCGGCACTGAAGGGGGTCACCATCGCGACACCTACCGTGCCGGACGCGCGCAGCTCCGTTGGCGTCGATTCACCGTTCGTCATGGTCAGAAAGGTTACCCGCTCTGATGGGCACGCTCGACATCCAAGTCCGCCGACGGGTCGGCGGGCGCACGTGATTCGCCTCCCATTTGCTGCCCGATGACATCAATTCCGACCTTGCGTGACATCAGATATGACACCACAATGGTGTCATGGATCTGAACAAGTACACCGCCCGCCTCCGCGAGGATCTCATCGCCGCGGCGGCACTCGGCGACGAGAAAACGCAGGCCACGGCCGCGGCGCTGGCAGCGGCGACGGAAAGTTCGGCGCGGCTCGCCCTGCTCGCCGCACTGTCCGATCTGGCCACCGAGGTCAGCGCGGCACTCGGCGACCGCACCGTGCACGTCTCGGTGAACGGCACGGACGCGACGGTCGATGTCCGCAAGAATCCGGGCGGTGAGGAGCATCAGACCTTCGAGGAGATGACCGGCGACATCAGTCGCGTCACGCTCCGCATGGTCGAGCAGCTCAAGGCCAAGGCCGAGGAGGCCGCCGCCCAGAGCGGGGTCTCACTGAACTCCTGGCTGTCCACCGCGGTCTCCGGAGCACTCAAGGACCAGATGCGCGGCTACGGCCCCAAACGCGATATCTGAGGCTCGGTTCGCCCGCGATCAGAGCAGCGGCGCGAGATCGCCGCGCTCACCGAACACGATGTCGTCGAGTTCGAGCCAGTCCGCCATCTCACGCAGCGAATTCCGCAACGCCGCGGCGGTTTCCGCGGTGCCGTGCCCGGGTTCGGCGAAAGCGCCCGGCACCAGCAGGCGGCCCTTGGCGCGTTCGGCGCGCAGGTCGACACGGCCGACGAGTTCGCCGTCGAGCAGGAACGGGAAGACGTAGTACCCGTGCACCCGCTTGTGTTCGGGGGTGTAGATCTCGATGCGGTAGTGGAAGTCGAAGATCCGCTCGATGCGGGGACGGCAGAAGACCAGCGGATCGAAGGGGCACAGCAGGGCGGCGCCCTCGATCCGACGCGGTGTCGCGGCGCCCGCGCGCAGGTAGGCGGGTTTGTCCCAGCCCGCGACCTCCACCGGTTCCAGTTCGCCCTCGGCCACCAGTTCGGCGATCGCGGGCAGGGTCTGGGATCGCTGGAGACGGTAGTAATCACGCAGATCCGATTCGGTGCCGATGCCGTGCGCGGTGGCCGCGCGCAGCACGAGTTCGCGGACCGCGTCCGGCTCGGGAATCTCGCGCGCCGCGATCTCCGGGGGTACAACGCGTTCGGTCAGGTCGTAGTGACGGGCGAAGCCGACCCGCTTGGGCACCGAGAGCTCCCCCGCGGCGAAGAGCTGTTCGCAGATCAGCTTGGTATCGCTGAGATTCCACCACGAGCCCTTGCGCTTCGGTTTGTCCAGCTCGAGATGACGTTCCACCTCGTTCGCCGTCGACGGGCCCACCTCACCGATGACGTCCAGAATGTCCTTGCCCAGGGTGGGATTGCGTTCGACCACGGTGCGCGCCGACCCCCAGCGACCGTTGCGGTACTGCGCCATGCGCCACCGGAACAGCGGCCAATCCTCGACCGGAAGCAGTGCCGCCTCGTGGGCCCAGTACTCCACGAGTTGCCTGGGCCGCCGCGCGGAATCCGACCAGGCCGCCTCGTCGAGCAGCGCGCGGTCGTAGGCGCCGATTCTGGCGAAGATCGGCGCGTAGTGCGCGCGCACCACGGCCGAGACCGAATCCAGTTGCAGCACCTGGGTTCTGGCCAGCACATCCAGGACCGTCCTGCGCGTGTTGACCGCGGGCCTGCGCCTGCCGAAGCCCTGTGCCGCCACCGCAGTCCGGCGCGCCGCCGCCGCCGTCATCTTCCGCATCGGGGAAGGATGCCACGAGGGTCCGACACGTTCGGCGGGCGAGAACCGGATCGGTCGATCACCCGGCGATCACGTGGTGACCGATACCTCACCCGCGGCGTCGATTTCGGTCCGTCGATCGGCGTCGGAGGCGTTCGCCAGCACGGTCGCGAGGATCCGGCGCCCCATCGGGAGCACCCGTACCGTCACCGAACCGGTGTTCGCCGCGTCGAGTTCCCGCGTCGCCGCGTCGATCACCCGCTGACGCACCCACAGCGGCACACCGGCGAAACCACCGTCGTCGAGCAGTACCACCTCGACCCCGCGCGAGCGCGCCCCACGCGCCGCGCTGCTCAATTCGTCGGTGACCAGCTGCGGCGCACGCAGGCCGTCGCGTAGTTCGGCCTCGAGCAGGCGGCACTGCTCACGTTCGGACGCGGTGAGTTCGACGCCGTCGGCGATCCGTTCCAGGATCGGCCGCGCCACCTTGTCCAGCCGGGCGAGTTGCCGGGCGCGTTCACCGTTCTCCGCGGCCATGGTCGCCTCCGCGGCGGCCCGCAGGGTGGCCTCCTCGCGCAACAGCCGCAGCGAACGTTGTGTCGGCCGCATGATCGCCGCGCACACCGACACCCCGGCCACGGTCGCCACCGGGACCACCGATCCGGCGATCACCCCGACCCGCAGACCGGCGACGAGTCCGACCATCGCCACCACGAGCGCGATACCGGCGACACCGAGCCAGGCGGCGCCGACACGGCCACGCAGCACGAGCACGGCGAGCACATAGGAGGAGGCGAAGGCGGTCCACACCGGTTCCGCCCACCCCGTCTCGATCTCGAGCGTGGTCAGCACCGTCGCGATCGGACCGGACGCGGCGACGAACACCGTCGCGGGAACCGGCAGCGGATCCACCGGAATCACCAGCACGAGAGCCCCCGCCGAGGTGAGCAGCCCGATCGCGGCCACGACGGCGGGGAACGCCGCGGTCTCGAAGTTGCGGACCATGTACAACACGATCGTCACCTCGAGCACCAGCAGGAACAGCCACGCCGCCCGATCGCGCAGGCCGAGCAGATCGCGCAGCCCGAACTCGGTGTCGGTGTCAGCCATCGCCACCCCAGACCAGGGTCACCGTCGTTCCCTCACCCGGACTCGATTCCACGAACCCAGCGCCACCCGCCAGTTGCCGCATCCGGCCCAGAATGCTGACCGAGACGCCGAGCCGATCGGCGGGCACCTTGCCGAGATCGAAACCCGCGCCGTCGTCGCGGAACACCACGCGGATACCGCCCGCGCTCACCGTCACCGTCACGATGCGTCGCAACGCCCGGCCCGGCACGGTGGCGTGACGCAGGCTGTTGCGCACCGCCTCGGCCAGTGCGGCGGCGATGGTGCCCGCCGCGTGCACCGGCAGTCGCAGATCGTCGAAACCCGCCCAGCGCCTGGCGGTGAATTCGATGCCGGAGTTGACCTCGTGCACCGCGGCGCGCAGGAAATGCACGGCGGACTGGGCGTTGAGCAGATCCGGCTCGATATCGCTGCCGCGCGCCGCCTCCAGTTGGGTCAGCGTGCGTTCGGCCTGTCCGCGCAGCACCGGGGATTCGGTCCCGGCGCGCGAGGCGTCGAGCAGGGTCGAGAGCACCGCGTCGTGGATGAGGGCGGCGAAGCGCGCGCGCTCGCGGTCCCTGGCCGCGGCCCCCGCGGCGGCGGCGGCCCTGCTGCTCGCGATCGCCGACTCCCGGTCGACGCGCGCGGCGGCGGCCCTGGCGTAGATCGCACACCACAGAAACAGCGCGCACAGTCCGGCCGCCCTGGCGAAATCGCCCGCGAACGACCAGAAGTCCTCCTGCGGGAAAACCGCTCCGTTGGCCAGGGCCGCCAGTATCGAACCGACGACCAGATATCCGATCGCGGGTGACGGACGCCAGGCCAGCGCCGCGGCCAGCACACCGAGCGCGAACACCCGGTACAGGTACAGCGACGTGGTGTGGTCGGGCATCCGCTCGTACACCGCGGGGGCGAGGGCAAGGGCGAGTAGGTAACTGATCGCCGCGCCCATCGCCACGGCCTGGATGGTCGCCCTGCCCATCGCGATCGAGACCACGGCCAGTACCGGGAACAGGCCGAAGGCCAGCACCGCCACCACGACGGTCCATCCGATCGGCGCGAACCGGCTCTGATCGATGATCTCGGGAACCTCGACCACGCAGGCGATCACCCCGGCCAGCCCGAAGATCGAGCCGAGTCTACGCAGGATGCGGTCGGCGGCGGCCTCGTTCTTCGTGCGTTCCGACAGCCCGGTGAGACCTCGCCACCACCGCGCCGTGCGCACCGGATCGACCGAGGCCGCACTCGCCGCCGGCACGTCGCCCAGTGTGCCGAACGCGGTCATCCGCGCGGATGCCGCTCGGGAACCGGTAACCAACCGTCCTCGACGGCCCTTTTGTACAGGTCGGTCTTGGTGGGCGCGGGCCTGCCCGCGTCGGCGTACTTCTGCCTGATACGTCCCAGGTAATCGTTGACGGTCTGCTCGGACAGCCCCGTCAACCGCGCCACCCTCGACGCCTTCTCACCGGAGGCGTACAGCGTCAGCACTTCCTCCTGACGCGGGCTCAGCCCGACATTCGACAACTGCGGGTCGCCGTCGATGGCCGCGGCCCAGTCGGTGGTGATCACCTGTTCGCCGGACGCGGCACGCCGCACCGCCGCGACCACCGTCGGGACATCCTCGGATTTGCGCACCACACCGAGTACACCGGCGCTGGCGGCGGCGCGCACCAGGAAGGCATTGTCGGCGCCGGTGAACACCAGCACTTCGACGCCGCGTTCGCGCAGCGCGCGCACGTTGTCCTCCGGCGACGAGCCGTCTGCCAGCCGCAGATCCAGCACTACCAGATCCAGATCGACCGTGGCCGAATCACTTTCGGCCGCGGTGAGCAGTTCCGGCACCGTCCCTGCGGTCAGCACCAGATCCAGATCCGGTTCCGGCGACAGCATCGCGGCCAGTCCGATCGCGACGGATTCGTGGTCTTCGACCAGCCCGATCCGTCGCGGTGCGCTCTCGCCCCCTTCGGCCCACATCACCTCGACACTCCATCCCGAGCGCATCCGGCGCCCACCGCTCCAACGTCACCACGCAGTATGACGGGCGGACGGGGTCCACGGTCAGACACCAGAAATCGGGGGTACGCCCCGGTCACCCGGGCTCGAGCCCGTTCCGGGCCCGCGGTCACTCAGTCCATCAACTGTGCGGCGATGGTCGCGCCCAGATTCCAGCACGCCTCGAGATCGGCTTTGGTGGGCTTACCCGACACCACCACGTAGTCGGCGGCCCGCACCCATCCCAATCCGGTCGTGATGGACGTGACGCCCTTCTCGGCGCCCTCGGTGCCCTCGTTGCCGTGCAGGTAGAGGCCGAACGGGCGCCCCCGCGTCGAGTCGAGGCACGGGTAGTAGACGACGTCGAAGGCGTGCTTGAGCGCACCGCTCATGTACCCGAGGTTGGCGGGGGTGCCGAGCAGGTAACCGTCGGCCTCGAGTACGTCGGTCGGCGTCACCGCCAGCGCGGCTCGGCGCACGACCTGCACGCCCTCGATCTCCGGGTCGGTCGCGCCGGAGAGCACCGACTCGAACATCTCCTGCGTGAACGGAGACGGGGTGTGGTGGACGATCAGCAGCCGGGCCATCGCCTATCCCTCGCGTTCGAGCCGTTCCAGGGCGACCGCGCGACGCATGGTGTCGCGGGCGCGGCGGCGGTCACCGGCGTAGTCGTAGGCGCGGGCCAGGCGGTAGGAACTGCGCCAGTTGTCGGGGTCCGCTTCCCATTCGCGTTTGACCCGGTCGAACAGTTCGTCGGCCGCCGCCCGTTCGATCCGTCCGGACGGGCGGACCGGCAACTGCGAGACGTCGACCTCCAGACCTTCGGCGACGGCCTTGCGGGCCAATCGCTGATGGTCGAGCGCCGCGCGCACCGTTGCCCAGACGATCCAGACCCCGACCAGGGGCAGGATCAGTACACCGATGCCGATGGCGACGGCGGCGAACTCACCGGAACCGATCAGGCTCACGGCGATGCGGCCGAGCAGCAGGAAGTAGAAGCCCAGGATCAGGACCAGCACCGTGATGAGTCCGACGACGACACGAACGTCGTCCTTGCGTCCGGATTCGCCCGGTGCGGGGACCGGCGTCTCCTCTTCCGGCTGATCAGCCACGATCACACCCGGCGGGGGTTCGGCGGATGTCGACGACACCGGTGAGCGCACGGTCGCGGAATCCGATCGGCGCCGACGACGTGCCGGTCGATCCGATCACAGGTCCAGGAACGGGTCGAGGCCCACGGTCAGGCCGGGACGTTTCGCGATCTCGCGCACACCGAGCAGGACGCCGGGGGCGAAGGACGAGCGGTCGATGGAATCGTGGCGGATGGTGAGCGTCTCACCCTGGGTGCCGAAGAGCACCTCCTGGTGGGCGACGAGTCCGGCCAGGCGCACCGAATGCACGCGCACGCCGTCCGCGTCCGCGCCACGGGCGCCTTCGAGTTCGGTGCTCGTCGCATCGGGACTGAGCCCGACGCCCGCGCGTTTACGCGCCTCGGCGACGAGTCCGGCGGTGCGGTAGGCGGTCCCGGACGGCGCGTCGGCCTTGTTCGGGTGATGCAGTTCGATGATCTCGACCGATTCGAAGAAACGGGCGGCCTGTTCGGCGAAACGCATGGACAGCACCGCGCCGATCGCGAAATTCGGCGCGATGAGCACACCGGTCTCCGGGCGATCGGCCAGCCAGCCGCGCACCCGATCCAGCCGGGCGACGTCGAATCCGGTGGTACCGACCACCGCGTGGATGCCGTGTTCGACCAGGAATTCGAGATTACCCATGACGACGTCCGGGTGGGTGAAGTCGACGACCACCTGGGTGCCAGATTCGGTGAACGCCTCGAGCGAATCGTCCTTGTCGACGGTGGCGACCAGTTCCAGATCCGCGGCCGCCCGCACCGCCGCACAGATCGCCTGACCGACTTTGCCCTGTGCTCCCAGCACTCCGACCCGAATGGTCACCGCACCTCCTCGTTTCGCTGACGTTGCCTCAGCCTAATTGGGTACGCACCGCGAACGGTCGCCGCCCTTCTGTGATCCGCGACGCGGAACAGCGCTCGGCCGTGCCTCGCACGGGGCAGACCATGCTCGGCCCGGCGCGGCCTTCACTCGAAGACGATCACCTGGCGCAACGCGTGCCCGGCCGCGAGTTCGTCCATCGCGTGATTGATCTGTCCGAGCCCGATATGCGACGACACCAGCCGCTCGACCGGCAGCCTGCCCTCGCGCCACATGCGGACGTATTCGGGGATGTCGCGCGCGGGCACCGCGGACCCCAGGTAACTGCCGACGATCGAACGCCCCTGGGCGACCAGCGCCAACGGCGAGATACTCGCCTTCGCGTCGGGCGCGGGCAGGCCGACGGTGACGGTGGTGCCGCCCGCGGCGGTGGCGGCGACCGCGGTCTCGAAGGCGCGGATATTGCCCGCCGCCTCGATGACGATCTCCGCCTGCACGCCGTGTTCGGTCAGTTCGGCCGGGGTGTAGGCGGCCGTCGCGCCGAGTTCCTTCGCCAGCGCGAGTTTCTCCGGCACGGTGTCGACGGCGATGACCTCGCCGCCGAGCGAAACTCCGACCAGCACCGCGGCCATTCCGACGCCGCCGAGACCGACCACCATGACCCGGTCGCCCGGACCGGGTGGTGCGGAATTCAGCAGCGCGCCGCCCCCGGTGAGCACCGCGCAGCCGAGAACCGCGGCCACCTCCGGCGGGACGTCGTCGTCGACGGGAACCACCGAACGGCGGTCGACCACCGCGTGCGTCGCGAACGCGGAGACTCCGAGGTGGTGATGGACCTCCGTGCCGTCGCGGCGCAGCCTGCTACCGCCGTTCAGCAGCTCACCGGCATTGTTGGCGACACTGCCGGGACCGCACGGCGTGCGGCCGTTGCTCGCGCAGCCCGCGCATTCGCCGCAGCGCGGCAGGAAGGTCATCACGACCCGCTGTCCCACGGCGATATCGCTGTCACCCGGCCCGATCGCCTCGACGCGGCCCGCCGCCTCGTGTCCGAGCAGCATCGGCACCGGCCGCACCCGGTTCCCGTCGACCACGGACAGATCCGAATGGCACAACCCGGCCGCTTCGATACGAACCAACAACTCACCCGGTCCCGGATCGCCGAGCTCCAGATCGCACACCGTGATCGGCGTCGAATCGGCGAACGGCGCGGGCGCCGCGATCCGCTCCAGAACAGCACCGTGAATCCTCATTCCTGCGACGCTACCGCGCGCCCGTGACGTGCGAACACACACCGCCGAAGTACCCTCGCGTACCGCCGGACCACCGTCGATCGCCGATGGCTGGCGAACTCCGGGGTGGCCGACTACTATCGTCGGCCGTGACGGTGCTCCTGTCGGCCGCCTTGTACCGAGCCCAGGGTCGGGGCCGTCACGACACGAGGAGAAATCCCTTGTCGGTACAGTTCAACCACACGATCGTCGGATGCCGCGACCACCGGGTGTCCGCGGAATTCTGGTCGGACATACTGGGTTTGGATATCGCGGGCGAATGGGGCCCGTTCATCGCGGTTCCCACCGCGAACGGCGTGACCTTCGATTTCGCGAATGTCACCCCGGATGCGGAAATCCCACCGCAGCACTACGCCTTCCTGATCTCCGAAGCCGAATTCGACGCGGCATACGCCAAGATCCAGCGCTACCGGCTCGAGCATTGGGCCGATCCACATCAGCGCGGCGTCGGCGAGATCAACCACAACGACGGCGGTCGCGGCGTGTATTTCCTCGACCCGAGCGGTCACTTCCTGGAGATCATCACGGTGCCCTACGGCGGCGGCCCGGCGTAGAGCACCGACCGGATCCGGCTGCCCGAATCCGTGGCCGGGACCGCCCGCGGATTCAGGTCGTCGGCGCGGGCGTCGGCGGCCAGGGATTCGGTGTGACGGTGACCGGTTTGCGCGACGGATTGTCGTCCCAGTCGAAACGGACCCCCACCCACGCCTTCGGGCGGTCGAAATCGGTCTCGCCCGAGGAGAAACGGGTACCGAGGAAGGAGATGTCGCCGAAGAAATCGGCGCCGACGAAAGTGGCGACGCGGCCGGCGAAGGCCGCGTCCGCGAAGGAGACGGCGCCGTGCAACTCGGCTGCGATGAAATCGATCTCGTGGGTTCCGCGATTCCGGATCCTGCCCGCCGTACCGAACCGTGTCCGACCGAAATCGGTGGTCGCGGTGAAGAACCGGGCGGCGGCGAACACGATGCGTCGACCCGTGAATTCGGCGTGGTCGAACCGGAGGTGTTCACCGTCGAAGGTGGCGCGCTCGAAGGAGGTCAGGTCGCCGCCGAAGCGCGCGGCCTGGAAGGAGGTGTGAGCGCCCGAGAAGGCCGTCCCGTCGAAGGTCGTCCGCGCGCCGAGGAATCGGGCGTCGGCGAAGGACGTCGCGGCGGTCGAGAACTTCGCGCCGTCGAAAGTGGTTCGCGCCGCATGGAATTCGGCGTCGACGAATTTCGCCTCTCCGCCCTCGAACGCGGCGTCGCGGAAGGTGAGGTGCGCGCCGGTGAATCGCACTCGGCGGAAATCGCTGTCGCCGAGGAATTTCGCGCCGGTGAAGGTCGTGCGACGGCCACCGAATTCGACCGCCTCGAAATTCACGTTCTCGAAGACCGCGCCGGTGAGATCGATATCGCACCCCGACCACGACACCTCGGAATAACGGCGCAGATGCTGGGCGATCACCCGGACGACGGCCCAGCGCACCTCGCGATCGTTCTGCCGGTGCTGATAGGTCCGTTCGACCTTCGTCCCGGCCTCGTCCACCGTCTCCGACCGGGAGACAAGGTGATTCGCCCCGCTGTCGGGATCGTAGGGCAGTCGCAGATAGCCGCAGAGCACGTCGACGCACTGCTGACGCCTGCCGGGGGCCGAGAATTCGTCGGCCACCCCCGCCATGGCGTAGACCCCGGCCAGCCGTATAGCCGGATCGGGATCCCCGAGTTGCCGCGCCGCCACCCCGAACAGTTCGGCGAACCTCCCCCGCTCCTGATCGCGCTGCCTGCGGTATGCCACGACCAGCGCGACCGCGCCGCCGACGCCCGCCGTCACCGACAGCGCGATCTTGGTCAGATCCACCTGATTCGGCGGCTCCGCCCGCGCGCCGAACCCGAGCCATAACAACCACCAGGTCAGGGCCGCGAAACCCAACCCACCCAGGACCACCGCTGACACCGCGAGCAGTAACGCCGCCCGGTGCAGCCGGTCGGCAGACCGCCCCCATCGCATGAGCCGAATGGTAGCCGGAATGTCACTGTCCGACCACCGCGCCGGTCGCGCGGACCGTGTGCGCCGCAATCGAAATCGGTCGCCGGGAAACGCCACGTGAATGTCCACCCGATGTGCCGGAGAGTAGCTGCCGCGGCCACCTCGTCGTGTGAGCGCCGAGTAGTCGGGCGGTGCGGCGGTAGTGTGCGAACCATGCCCGATACGTGGTCCGATCCGCTCGATCCGGTGACCGAGATCGAGAAGGCGCACGCTCTGCTGGCCACCTGGCTCGGGTCCGAGGCGCCGCGGCAGATCTTCGACGAGTTCGCCCGAACCCTGCACGTCGCGTTCACCATGGTGACGATCGACGGAACCACCGTCGATCGCGCCGAGTTGCTGGAGGGCCTGCCGGCCGCGCGGAACTCCCGGCCCGGCCTGGTGATCGAGATCTCGCAGGCGCGGATTCTCGTCGGCACCGCGGAACTGGTCGTCGTCCGATTCCTCGAGCGCCATCGCCTCGCGGATGCTCACACCGACCGTTCGGTCACCGCGGTCCTCAGCGTCGACGAGGTTCGGGGTTTCAGCTGGCGGGCACTTCAGGAGACCGCGGTGGCGGACTGAACCGCGGGCACGACCCCCTTGTCGCGCCGCAGCCCGAGTCCGGCCGCGACGAGGCACGCGACGGCGACCACGCCGACGAACCACGGGAACACCGACCCCAGCCCCCAGGTGGTCGCGGCCCACCCGGCGAGGATGGTCGGCAGTGCCATCGCCGTATAGGCGAGCAGGTAGTAGGCCGACATCGTCTCGCCGCGCTTGTGGTGCGGCACCACCTCCGACAGGTGACGCAGGGATCCGCCGAATCCCAGGCCGAACGTCGCGCCGAGCACGACCCCCGCGGCCAGCACCACGACCCCGTTGTGGGTGGCCAGCGCGGGAATCGTGAGCAGCAACGCGGCGGCCATGCCGGTGTCGCCCGCGATGGCGGCGAAGCGAGCGGGCACCCGCGTCGCGATGAGCTGGACCGTCGCGCCCGCGATCGCGGTGGAGGCCACGACAGCGCCGCCGAAGACCAGATTGTGGATCCCGGTCTGCTGGGCGGCCAGCGACGGATACAGCGACAGCAGCACACCGAGCACCGACCAGGCCGCCATGACCCCGATCGCGGAGAACCAGAAATCGGCGCGGATCTCCTGTGGGACAGCGGGTCTCGCGATCCTGATCCGACCCGTCACGCGCGACGCGTGCGGTTCGCGCAGGGCGATCACACCGACCCCGATGATCAGGCAGATCACCGTGATCACCACGTACGGCGTGCGCAGGGGGTACGGGGCGTACTGCGCGAGCAGCGCGGAACCCAGAATCGCCACGGCCATACCGACATTGAAGGCGACCCCGCTGAGCTGCCCGGATCGCGCGCCCCGGTGCGGGCGCAGATCCAGCAGGGCCGCCGCCCCGGAGACCACGGTCGCGCCGACCGCCAACCCGTGCAGCGCCCTGGCCAGGATCAGCATCGGCACCGAATCGGCGAGCACGAAGACGACGAGTCCGGCGATCATCGTGCCGAACGCGCCGACCAGGACCGGCTTGCGTCCGACGACGTCGGAGATCTTGCCCGACACCAGCACCGCGGCCAGCGCGGCGAACGCGTAGACGGCGAACACGACGGTCGTGGTCAGCGGTGAGAGATGCCATTGCGTCTCGTAGAGGCCGTAGAGCGGCGCGGGTACCCCCGAGACGCCGAGGGCGACGCCGCTCGCGACGAGAACCAGCGTGTACGCCCAGCGCTGGGTGGTCTGTTCGTCCGCGGGGACCGCAACACTCGCTGTCATGGACCACTCCGATCAGGTAGGTTTGATGATGATCGAACCGGAATCGACCATACCTCCGGTTCGAAGTTCATCAAACCCCGGAGTGAGGTAGATCATGAGCGATGCTAACGAACAGGCTCCGTCGGTCGCGCCGCTCCCCACCGTTCTCGCCGCGTTGCAGGATCCCGTCCGGCTCGAGATGGTGCGGCGACTCAGCAACGCGGGCGACGCCGTACGCTGCGCCGCGCTCTACGAGGTCATCAACAAATCGACCGCGACCCACCATTTCAAGATCCTGCGCGAAGCGGGCGTCATCGAACGACTGCTCATCGACGGCCAGACCTGCCAGCGGCTGCGCACCGAAGACCTCGACCGAGCGCTCCCCGGTGTACTCGCCCCCATCGTGGACGCGGCCAACCGCGCCGACGCCGACCGGATCGATGCCGGGTCGAACGGTTATCCCGCCGGCGCCCCTCGCCGCTGACTCCACCGACCCGACCTGCGTCAGCGGTCACCGGTGGGCCGCGGCGCGGGCGCCACGGTGACGCGGAACGAGGGCATCGTCGGCAGCGGCTTCGGGGTGAATCGCGGAACGGTCGGCCGCGACAGACGTTCCGTACTGCGGAAAGGCTCCGACCCCGGTTCGTGCGCGCCCCACCACATTCCCGTCACCGCGACGGCGGCCACGAGCACCGGAATCCACCGCGCGCCGGGACGGAGATCCGGGTAGAGGGCGAACACCGACTCCAGCAGCAATGTGAGCGCGATACCGCACGCCAGGACGACCAGCACCCAGAACGCCGTCGGCTGGCGCGACCAGTGCCGCAGGGCGGCGATCACGCCGAGCAGGACGATCGCGCCGCCCGTCACGAAGACCAGACTCACGACCGCGTGGCCGGATGCTTCGGCGGCGTCGCGATCACCCCCGCGACGACCGAGCCAGGTGAGGAAGAACAGCAGGTGCGCGAATCCCGCGCCGCATGCCGCCGCGAGGAGCAGCACGTAACCGCCGCGCACGGCGGCGGCGGTCCGATCCAGGCGCAGCAGGACGACGCCCACTTCGGCGAGCGAACCCGAGAACACGAGAACCAGAAGCGCGGCAACCGACGCGGGCCGGCGATCGAAGATCTCGTAGGCAAGGGCGGCGGTCACGTGCGGACCCGCCCGCTGCGGTGCCATCGTGATCGCCCTACCCGCGTAGCGCAGCGCGTCGTCGAAGCGGTCCAGCGAGAAGCTGATATCGGCGATCTCCTCCAGCAGGATCGGATCGTCCGGCGATTCCACCAGCGCGGCACCCAGCAGTTCGCGGGCGTGCTCGAACCGCCCCGACTCCCTGGCGACCCGCGCCCGCGCGACAACGGTCTCGGTCTGCGGATCACCGCGTCCGGTCGCGGATCAGCTGACGACCAGACGCCTGACCGAGGCGGGCAATTCGCGGGTCCGCCGATAGGGTCCGGCGACCGAGGCCGCGTAGGGCCGGGAGAGCAGGGTTTTCGCGATCGCGCTCACTTCGTCGGTCGTCACCGCGTCGATACGGGCCAGGGTGTCGGAGACGCTGCGGTGGTTGCCGTAGCTCAGTTCACTGCGGCCGATGCGGTTCATCCTGGAGGCGGAATCCTCCAGGCCGAGTACCAATCCGCCGCGCAACGAACCCTTGGCACGGGCGCATTCGGCGTCGGTGATGCCGTCGGCGGCGACCTCTTCCAGCACACCGCGCGCGAGCGAGGCGACCTGGCCGAGGTTCTCCGGCTGACATCCGATGTAGACGGAGAACGCCCCTGTGTCGGCGAAGGTGTCGACGCTGGAATACACCGAGTACGCCAGCCCCCGCTCCTCCCGGATACGTTGGAACAGACGGGAACTCAGTCCGCCACCGACCACGGTGTTCAGTACCGACAACGGCCAGCGCCGCTCCCCTTCGTGCCTGCCGAAGGCCCGGACGCCGAAGGCGAGGTGCGCCTGTTCGCTGTCGCGATGGCTCCGCTCGAGTTCCGGTGCGCGGTTCGGCCGGAACCGGCCCTCACGCCGTCGCGCGGGTTCGACCGACGGATCGAGCCGATTCTCGAACGCCCGGTGCACCAGTTCGACGGTGTGGTCGTGTTCGACATTGCCCGCCACCGCGACGACCATCCGGTCCGGCCGGTAGCGCCGCAGATGGAAGGAGCGCAACTGCCCGGCGTGCATCGATTCGATGGATTCGACCGAGCCGATCACCGGACGCCCGATCGGATGATCGCCGAACAGCGCCGACAGGAACGCGTCGCCGACCAGGTCCTCCGGATCGTCGTCACGTATGGCGATCTCCTCGAGCACCACCTGACGTTCCACGTCGACATCGGAGGCGCGGCACAGTCCGTTGAGCACCACGTCGGAGACCAGATCGACCGCGAGCGGCAGATCCTCGTCGAGGACATGGGCGTAGTAGCAGGTCTGTTCCTTCGCGGTGAACGCGTTGAGTTCACCGCCGACCGCGTCCATCGCTTCGGCGATATCGAGCGCCGATCGGGTCGGGGTCGCCTTGAACAGCAGGTGTTCCAGGAAATGCGCGGCGCCCGCGACGGTGGGACCCTCGTCGCGCGAACCGACGCCGACCCATACGCCGATGGAGGCCGAACGCACGCCGGGCACATGTTCGGTGACCACACGCAGGCCACCGGGTAGCACCGTGCGACGGACGCCGGTGTCGGCGCCGTCGGGGCGCAGGGAATCGTCGGAGTGCAACTGGAGTGACGAACCCCCCTGCTCGTCGCGGAGCAGGGGGGTTGCCGTCTTCTTCTTCGTCACAGAGACAAGTACTACTCGGTCCCCGCCACGCCCGCATCGACCGTGTCGGCGGAAGCGGGCTCTTCGGCGCTGTCGTCGACCGGCACCAGCGAGATCTTGCCGCGATTGTCGATATCGGCGATCTCGACGCGCAGCTTGTCGCCGACGTTGACCACATCCTCGACCTTGGCGACGCGCTTGCCGTTGCCGAGCTTGGAGATGTGGACCAGACCGTCGCGGCCCGGCAGCAGCGAGACGAACGCGCCGAAGGCGGTGGTCTTGACGACCGTGCCCAGGAAACGCTCGCCGACCTTCGGCAGCTGCGGGTTGGCGATGGCGTTGATCGCGTCGATCGCGGCCTGCGCCTTCAGGCCGTCGGTCGCGCCGACGAAGACCGTACCGTCGTCCTCGATGGAGATGTTGGCGCCGGTCTCCTCGGTGATCTGGTTGATCACCTTGCCCTTGGGGCCGATGACCTCGCCGATCTTGTCGACCGGGATCTTGATCGCGGTGACGCGCGGCGCGTACGGGCTCATCTCGTCCGGGGTGGCGATGGCCTCGGCCATCACGTCCAGGATCGTGGTGCGCGCGTCGTGCGCCTGGCTCAGCGCGCCTGCCAGCACCTGCGAGGGGATGCCGTCCAGCTTGGTGTCGAGCTGCAACGCGGTGACGAAGTCACGGGTGCCCGCGACCTTGAAGTCCATGTCACCGAAGGCATCCTCGGCGCCGAGGATGTCGGTCAGCGCCACGTAGCGGACCTCGTCCTCGCCCTTCTCGTTGGTGATGGTGTCGGAGACCAGACCCATCGCGATACCGGCGACCGGGGCCTTGAGCGGCACACCGGCGTTCAGCAGCGACAGGGTCGACGCGCAGACCGAACCCATCGAGGTGGAACCGTTGGAGCTCAACGCCTCCGAGACCTGACGGATGGCGTACGGGAACTCTTCCTGGCTCGGCAGCACCGGCATCAGGGCACGCTCGGCCAGCGCGCCGTGGCCGATCTCGCGGCGCTTGGGCGAACCGACGCGGCCGGTCTCACCGGTCGAGTACGGCGGGAAGTTGTAGTGGTGCATGTAGCGCTTGGAGGTCTCCGGGCCGAGCGAGTCGACCTGCTGGGCCATCTTCACCATGTCGAGGGTGGTGACGCCGAGGATCTGGGTCTCGCCACGCTCGAACAGCGCCGAACCGTGAGCCCGCGGAACCACCGCGACCTCGGCGGACAGGGCGCGGATATCGGCCAGTCCGCGGCCGTCGATGCGGAAACCGTCGGTGAGGATGCGCTGGCGCACGAGCTTCTTGGTGACCGAGCGGAACGCCGCGCCCAGTTCCTTCTCGCGGCCGGCGAAATCGTCGCCGAGACGCGAGAGCACGTCGAGCTTGATCTCGTCGGTCTTCGCCTCGCGGGCCTGCTTGTCGGCGATGCTCAGCGCTTCGTTGAGCTCGCGCTTGGCGGTGCCCTCCACGGCTTCGAACACGTCGGCGCCGTAGGGCGGGAACAGCGGGAACTCACCGGTCGGCTTGGCGGCCAGTTCGGCGAGGTCGGCCTGCGCGCGGCACAGCCGGGCGATGAACGGCTTGGCCGCCTCGAGCCCCTCGGCGACGACGGCCTCGGTCGGCGCCTGCGCGCCGTCCTCGATCAGCGCGATGACCTTGTCCGTGGCCTCGGCCTCGACCATCATGATCGCGACGTCGCCGGTTTCGGTGACACGACCGGCGACGACCATGTCGAAGACCGCGCCGTCGAGCTGCTCGACGGTCGGGAACGCGACCCACTGGCCCTCGATCAGCGCGACGCGGACGCCGCCGACCGGACCGGAGAACGGCAGACCCGCGAACTGGGTGGAGGCGGACGCGGCGTTGATCGCGACCACGTCGTACAGGTCGTTGGGATCCAGGCTCATGACCGTGACGACGACCTGGATCTCGTTGCGCAGGCCGTCGACGAAGGACGGGCGCAGCGGACGGTCGATCAGGCGGCAGGTCAGGATCGCGTCGGTGGAGGGGCGGCCCTCGCGGCGGAAGAACGAACCCGGGATGCGGCCCGCGGCGTACATGCGCTCTTCGACGTCGACGGTCAGCGGGAAGAAGTCGAACTGCTCTTTGGGATGTTTGCCCGCCGTGGTGGCGGACAGCAGCATGGTCTCGTCGTCCAGGTAGGCGACGACCGAACCAGCGGCCTGACGGGCCAGACGGCCGGTCTCGAAACGAACGGTGCGGGTGCCGTAGCTGCCGTTGTCGATCAGCGCGACGGATTCGAACACACCCGGCTCGACCTCTACGGCCGTGGACTTGCGTTCAGTTGTTTCGGTCATTCTCTGCTCTCAACCTCTCGTCTCGCCGGGTCCAGCGCACCCTCGTGGATGCGACCCGGCTGTCGTCAGCCGTACCGGATACGGACACGCGGCAACCACCTGGCTGCGGCGCGCGCACCCGGCCGATTCCCCTTGGAACCAGCGACGCGGAGGCGGTCATCGATCGAAGCCCGTCGGGACAACCGAGGGGCCACTACCGAAGACCGACGCCACGCGGCGGATGCGTACGGCTGTGTTGTTCGTGCATCCGGGGCGTGCCATGGCACTCATGCGTTCACGCGAACGCCACGACGATCCAACCCCGATACACGAAAAAGCCAACGGGGAGATTGTACGTCTCCCCGTCGGCAGTGTTACCAGCGCCCGGACGATCGCGTGTTGATCATCATCGACGCCACCCCGAACGGCGCGAGTCCTACGAGCGCCCCGTTCGCGGCCCGTCTCGCGTTCGAGCGGTCGAGACAATGCGACGAAGTCGCGAGTATCGACCGCTCGAACGCGAGACAAAGGGGGCCGCGAACCCGCGGCCCCGGCCGCTATCGACGCAGCCCGAGGCGCTCGATCAGCGAGCGGTAGCGCTCGATGTCCTTGGCCTGAAGGTACTTCGAGAGCCGACGGCGACGGCCGATCAGCGCGAGCAGCCCGTGGCGGGTGTGGTGGTCGTGCTTGTGGATCTTGAGGTGCTCGGTCAGGTCCGAGATCCGCTTGGACAGCATCGCGATCTGCGCCTCGGGGGAACCGGTGTCCGTCTCGTGCAGGCCGTATTCCTTGAGAATGGCCGATTTCTGCTCGGTGGTCAGCGCCATGCGGCATCCACTCCTATTTTTCAGTCCCGCGCTCGAATATCCGGAATTCCGGGAGGGCGCCACCGCGGACCGCAGCAAACCCGAGGAGCCAGCCTACCCGAGTGATATCGGGGGACCGAATCGGGGCGCTCGTGGCGCGGCAGTCACAGGACTTTGCGCGCGTTCTGGACGTCACGGCCCATCGCCTCGATGAGTTCTTCCATCGAGTCGAATTTGCGCATCCCGCGCAGGTGTTCCACGAAATCCACCGCGACGTGCTGGCCGTACAGGTCGGCTTCGCCGTCGAGGACGTAGGCCTCGACGGTGCGCGCCCGACCGGAGAAGGTGGGGTTGGTGCCGACCGAGATGGCCGCCATCGCCCGTTCGCCGGGTGTGACGGTGCCGATGGTCGGTCCGGGCCCGAGGACGGTGAACCATCCCGCGTAGACCCCGTCGGCCGGGATGGCGGCGTGCATGGGCGGTGCCACGTTCGCGGTGGGGAAGCCGAGGAGTCTGCCGCGGCCGTCACCGTGCACGACGACGCCTTCGACGCGGTGCGGGCGTCCGAGCGCTTCGGCGGCGGCGGACATGTCGCCCGCGTCGACGCAGGCGCGAATGTAGGTGGAGGAGAACGTCACCGCGTGTTCGCCGACCAGTTTCACACCGTCGACCTCGAAGCCGAATCGCTCGCCGAGTTCACGCATCGTCTCGACGGTGCCGGTGGCCTTCTTGCCGAAGGTGAAGTTGTCGCCGACCACCACTTCGGTGACGTGCAGTCGTTCGACCAGCAGGTCGTGGACGTAGCGGGCGGGGGTCAGTTTCATGAAGTCCTGGGTGAACGGCATCACGCAGAACACGTCGACGCCGAGTTCCTGGGCCAGTTCGGCCCGCCGGGTGAGTGTGGTCAGCTGCGCGGGATGTGAACCGGGGCGCACCACCTCCATGGGGTGCGGATCGAAGGTCATGAGCACCACGGGGACCTCGCGCGCGGCCGCGGACTTCACCGCGCGGCTGATCAACTGCGCGTGGCCGCGATGCACTCCGTCGAATACGCCGATCGTGAGCACACACCGGCCCCAGTCCGCGGGCACGTCGTCGAGACTTCGCCATCTCTGCACAGTCCGCAGCCTAATAGACAGCACCGAGGGCGGTCCGACCGAAGCCCACGCCGTGCCGTGCGCGCGGGGCGTGAGGGCCTGCGGAGATCGCGGGGCGAACGACATTCGGGCGTACGGGATGTCACAGAACGTTCCCGTTCCCGTTTCCGGCTGGTGAACAGGGGTTCGCTCAGGATGGGAGCGGGAGCGTCGTAGTGTGTCAAACCGGCGTTCAGTGCATAAGCTCGAATATGTGCCCGGTAAACGAGACATCGCCACTCGCCGCGAGCTGACGGACAGCTCCGCGCGGGAGGAACCCGTCGGCGGCACCGCGACGGTGGCCAAGGAGCTGACCTCGGTCGCCCAGGACTATCTGAAGGTGATCTGGACCGCCCAGGAGTGGTCGCAGGAGAAGGTGTCGACGAAGTTGCTCGCCGAGCGGATCGGCGTCTCCGCGTCGACGGTGTCGGAAGCCGTGCGCAAACTCGCGGACCAAGGTTTGGTCGAACACGCTCGCTACGGCTCGATCACGCTGACCGAGCAGGGCCGCGATGCCGCGATCGCGATGGTGCGCAGGCACCGGCTGCTCGAGACCTTCCTGGTGAACGAGCTCGGTTACCGCTGGGACGAGGTGCACGACGAGGCCGAGGTGCTCGAACACGCGGTCTCGGATCTGATGATGGCCCGTATCGACGCCAAACTCGGCTATCCGGATCGTGATCCGCACGGTGATCCGATTCCCTCGGCCGACGGCGCCGTGCCGACTCCGCCCGCCCAGCAGCTCAGCGATTTCCGTGCGGGACAATCGGGTCGGGTCGCGCGCATCTCCGATTCCGATCCGGACATGCTGCGCTATTTCGACGCCGTCGGCATCGCCCTCGACACCGCCATCACGGTGGTGGAACGCCGAGATTTCGCGGGCACCATCGCGATTCGCATCGGCAACACCGAAGTCACGACCGATCTCGGCAGGCCCGCCGCCGAGGCCATCTGGCTGACCGACTGAGCGCGTCGACGCGCCGGAATCCGTTCAGCGCGAGAGGAAATCGAGCAGCGCGCGGAATTCCGACGGGGAGAGATAGCCGTCACCGTCGTGGTCGGCGGCGGCGAGCAGCGCGTGCGCCGGTTCGTCGATGAGTCCCGCGCCGACGTGGCGGATCATGGATTCGAGTTCGTCGACGGAGATCCTGCCGTCGCCGTTGACGTCGAATACCTCGAACGCGGCATCGGCGTCGGTCACCTCGATGCGGCCACCGAGGACGGCGGCGTCGAATTCCGCTCGGGAGACCAGGTAGTCGCCGTTGGTGTCGGCGGCGGCGACCATGCGCTCGACCGCCTCGACGTCGACCTCGCGGCCGAGTGTCCTGATACCGGCGACGATGTCGTCGACGGAGACCAGACCGTCGTTGTCACGGTCCCACAGGTCGAACGTGTCGACGGGATGTTCGCTCATTGCCACTGCCTCCCACAGTCGCCGCGATATCCCGGTGCGTGCGGCCGACCACGCACCACTGTACGGAATCCGACCGGGTGTGGACGCGCCGCGCGAACACGGAAACGCGCGATGCGGCAACGAGAGCCGCGTCGTCAGTCGATAAGCCCTCTGGGGCGGATGACCATGACGGAGGACGCGCGTTTGCCCTTCTCCTCGAGCAGCGCGATGGCGGTGCCGTCCTCGGTGAGTGCCGCGTGCACGCCCTTGACGCCGAGGGGTTCCAGCCAGCGTCCGTCACGCAGGGATTCGGCCTCGGCTGCGGAGATCGAACGATGCGGGAAGGCGGTGCGGACGGCGTCGTCGATGCCGAGACTCAGTAGCGGAGCGCCGGATTCGGCGGCCACGGCCAACTCGTCCAGGGTGCGGGCATGGTCGAGGGTGAAGGGTCCGACGCGGGTGCGCCGCAATGCGGTCAGGTGTCCGCCCACGCCGAGCGCGGCGCCGAGATCGCGGGCGAGCGCGCGCACATAGGTGCCGGAGGAGCATTCGACCTCGACATCGATGTCGACGAAATCCCCGGTGTCGCGGCGGGCCAGGATGTCGAAGCGGGAGACGGTGACCGGGCGGGCGGCCAGTCGCACGTCCTCGCCCGCGCGGTGGCGCGCGTAGGCGCGTTCGCCGTCGACCTTGATCGCGCTGACGGTGGCGGGCACCTGCTGGATGTCACCGGTGAGTTCGGCGGTGCGCGCGGCGATCTCGGCGTCGTCGAGATGCGTGGCGGGGGTGGTGGCGAGGATCTCGCCCTCGGCGTCGTCGGTGGTGGTGGCCTGCCCGAGACGGACGGTGGCGGTGTAGGCCTTGGTCGTCAGGGTGAGCAGGCCGAGCAGTTTGGTCGCGCGCTCGACGCCGAGGACGAGCACGCCGGTGGCCATCGGATCGAGGGTGCCCGCGTGCCCGACCTTCTTGGTGTGCAACAGTCTTCGCGATTTCGCGACGACATCGTGGCTGGTCCAGCCGCCGTCCTTGTCGACGATCAGCAGGCCGCCGAGGATGTCGCGCGCGGTCTGCGCCATCAGCCGTGCACGATCGCGGTCAGGATCAGCCCGTCGCCGATCACCCAGCGCCCGTCGAACGAGGTGAGCGGCACCCCGCCGTCGGTGGTCTGGCCCGGAATCAGCAACGCGCTGTGGAAGGTGCCCGAGCCCGCGTCGTCGGACAGGTCGTCGACGGTGAAGGTGATGTGCGCGTCCTCGAAACCGAGCCAGCGCAACGTCAGCGGGAACCAGGCCTTGTAGGTGGCTTCCTTCGCGCAGAACAGCAATCGATCCAGGTGCAGTCCGGTGGAGGCGGCTCCCAGCCATTCCCGCTCCTGCGGCAGGCTCACCGAATCCAGGACGCCCTCGGGCAGTGCGCCGTGCGGCTCGGCGTCGATGCCGACGGAACGGAAGCGCAGTTTGTGCGCGAGCGCCGCCGCGCGGTATCCGTCGCAGTGGGTCAGACTGCCGACGATGCCGCGCGGGAACAGCGGCATCCCCCGCTCCCCTTTGCCGATCGCCACGGCGGGCTCGCCCAACTGCTCGAGCGCCTGTCGCGCGCAGTACCTGGCGCCGATGAAATCACGGCGGCGTTTGTCCACCGACTTGGCGATGAGATGTTCTTCCGCAGGATGCGGTTTCAGATCCTCCGGGTACGCCAACAGTTCGGCCGAGGCGACCCCGTTGGGCAGAATGTTCTCGATCATCGCTCCCGAGCCTAATGCAGAGCTCAGACGCCGCGGCGACGCTGGGCGCGTTCGCGCATCTGCGAGGCCGCGGCCTCCATCTCCGGGGTGACCTTGAAATGGCCGCCCCAGGCGTTCAGCGAACCCGGCGGGTAGGCCGGGGTGGGCAGGATCTGACGCAGGAGCTGATCGGGCAGTCCGCGACGTTGCCATTCGCGCGGGTAGCCGAGGGAGACCTCTTCGAAGCGGACGCCGTCGTAGTAGGAGGTGCGCGGAATGTGCAGGTGGCCGTAGACCGAGCACACCACGTTGTAGCTGGTGTGCCAGTCGGCGGTCAGCGTGGTGCCGCACCACAGCGCGAATTCCGGGTACCACAGCACGTCGGTGGGCTGGCGGACCATCGGGAAGTGATTGATCATGATGATCGGGGTGTCCGCGGGCAAGGCGTCGAGTTTGCGCTGGGTCGCCTGGACCCGGGCGTGGCACCAGGCATCGCGGGTCAGATACGGATCGGGCGACAGCAGGAATTCGTCGGTCGCGACCACATTGCGTTCGCGGGCGATCGCCAAACCCTGGGCCTTGGTGAGGGCGCCTTCGGGCAGGAACGAGTAGTCGTAGAGCAGGAACATCGGCACCAGGGTCACCGGCGAACCGAATTCCTCCGCGCCCGCGCCCGACCACACCGGAAACGGGTCCTCCGGGGTCACCACATCCAGATCCCGGCACATCGCGACGAGGTAGTCGTAGCGGGCGGCGCCGTGCAACTGCACCGGATCCTTCGGCGTCGTCCACAGTTCGTGGTTGCCGGGCACCCAGATGACCTTCGCGAACCGACTGCGCAGCAGTTCGAGCGCCCAGCGGATATCCTCGGCCTTCTCGCCCACGTCACCCGCGACGATCAGCCAATCCTCGGGCGAATCCGCCCGGATCTGCTCCACGACCGGCCGATTCCCCTGGTGGCCGACGTGCACGTCGCTCACCGCCATCAACTTGGGTATCACCACACCTACCTTGTCACATCGCCGCGGAGCGAGCCTGTCCAGCACTCGTCGCACGAGGTCCGGGTCCACGCCGCACGCGCTGGACCGGACCGTCCGCGCTCAGCCGACCCAGTGGAGCCGGGCGGTCGCGGCGAATCCGGCGGCGATCGTGAGCGACCCGTTGGCCTCGCGGCGGCACGAGGCGACGGCGATATGGCAGGGCCGAGGCAGATCCGGCGGGATCTTCACCCCGCCGTCGATCTCGTACCGCATATTGGTGACCTTCCAGGCGCGCGCCCCCGGGTCGTCCGGTGTCGCGGCAGGCGCGTCGGCGCGGGCCACCACGAAAACCTCGGTGACGCCGACCGGCCAGGTGAACACCAGCAGACCGCCGTGCTCGGCCAACCCGCTCACCGTGGGGATTCCGCTGGGATTCGGCTCGTCGCGCGGTGTTCCCCGGTCGGCGGTGGGCTCGACACCGGTGGTCGACGCCGCCGAATCCACTGCGGCAGTTGGTGAATCCCCCGGGACGGTGCCGGGCTGCCCAGCGGTGAATTGCCCCGTGGTCGCCGGTGGATGCCCCGCTCCGGAGTCGGTCGAATTCGCGGCTGCGGGCGGATCGCTCGCGCTCATGGGTGACGACGGCGCGGTGGTTGCCGACG
Organism: Nocardia noduli; assembly: GCF_019038455.1. Lineage (NCBI taxonomy): Bacteria > Bacillati > Actinomycetota > Actinomycetes > Mycobacteriales > Nocardiaceae > Nocardia > Nocardia noduli. Next base: position 10,242 of record NZ_JAFMPL010000086.1, on the reverse strand, counting down.
AAGCCGCGGGGGCCGTCGATGAAGCCGCGGCAGCACCCGACGCAATCACGGGGCCTGTCGGCGAGGTCGCTGGCGTAGTGGTGGACGAATGTCCCGACAGCGTTCGGCGGGCAGCCGAAGCGTCGACCGCCGTGGAGGTTCGGTCCGGGGATACCTCGCTCGATCCGAGCGTGGGACTCGACCGCGTCTCCCCGACGCCGGTTCCCGCCTGCGCGGCGGCGGGTCCGTGCACCGCGGGCGGTGGCGCGTCGGAGCGAGCGATCTCCGAGTACTGTCCGGCGAGCGCCGCGGCGACCGCGTAGACCGGAAGTGTTCCGGTGGAGGGGATTCCGCCGTCTTCGAGTTCGGTGACCCGGGTCCGGCCGACGACGCGCCACGAGCCGTCCGGTTGTAGGCGGGTCACCCGGTAGTCGACGTTTCCCGCGGGCGAGGCTGACCAGGTGACCTGCGCCGAGCCGTTGCGCATGCGGGACACCCGGACATTGCCGGGGGGTTCGACGACGGTGGCGGCGAGCGCTTCGGCCACGCCGCGGTGGTCCGCGCAGATATCGCGGGCGGCGAGCAGTCCGCGGGTGCGGTCGACGGGCGGCCCGGCCACGGCGGCGGCGACCAGCCGGTCGGCTTCGGCGATGGCGCGTCGCGCCTCGGCCAGCGATTCCTCCAGGCCCGCCGTGCGACCGGTCGGTGGGGGCACATCGGAGGCCGTGCGCCGCAGGTATTCCAGATGTTCGACGGCTTCGACGTAGCGTTTGGCCGCCAGCGCGGAGGTGACGTTGCGCCAGCGCACCCCGGCCTCGGCGAGTACCCGTTCGACCTCGTCGGCGACCGACCGGATCGGCGTCGTGCCCGCGCCGTTGTCGAGTTGACGTGCCTGGGCGACCTGCCTGGCCGCCTCCTGGGGACGCCCGTGCCGCAGCGACCCGCGCGCCGCTTTGAGTGGTTGCTCCCACTGTCTGTCCGGTGCCCGAGCCGACGTGTTCCGCGTCTCCCGTTGCGCCGAGTACGCCGGGGTCTCGGGCCGCGGCGGGACGACGGGCGAGGTCTCGATGCGCGCGCCGAGCGCGGTGGTGAGATCGGTGAGCACCCGGATCGCCTCGGCGCGATCGAGTCCGAGTTCGATCGCCTCTTCGAGCAGGAATTGGTAGTCCTCGCCGACCAGTTGATCCTCGACGAGCACCGCGGCGCGGACCTTCGGCCGCAGCTCGGTGCTGACGTCGTCGACGATCGAGCGGACGTACTCCCTGACCTCGGGGCCGCCGCCCTCGAGCAGATCCTGCACGTGCACGAGCAATTCGTCGAGTACGACCCGGATCCGGCCCGGCGGCAACTCCCGTGAACGCGCCCGCAACGCCTCGGCGCGCAGGCGGATCTCCTCGGTGTGCGCGGCATCGGTCGGATCGAGGCCGAGCAGCGCGAAAAGAGTGGGGGCCGGTTGCCCTTCGAGCAGCCGATCCCATTCGCTGAGCAATTGCCGGATCTGCTTGCGCCGCTGTTCGGTCAGTGTCGTACCCGCCGAGGGCGCGACCGGCGGCTGATCGGCCAGGATCTTGTGCCTGCGCAGGCGCGCGGCGACCTCGGCCGCGTCGAGCCCGCCCATCGCGCCGATCTCCTCGAGACCCGCGACCTTGCTCTCGGGCACCCCACCGTGTCGCTGGACCAGCCGCGAGACGGCGATATCGAGCATTTCGTAGCGTCCGGCGTCGCGCTGCTCGCGGACCTGCCGCACCCGCATCGCCTCGGCGCGGCGGGAACTCGCATTCAGCAGCAATTCGCTGCGACGGTCGTGATCGTCCACCAGAAGTCCGACCAGCACACGGTATTTCGGGTGGTCACGCTGGCGCTGCCAGAAACCCCAGACCTCCTCGACGCGCGCGGCGACCTCGGCGTCACCGAGTGTCTCCGCGTCGTCGAGCGGAATGTCGTAGAGCTCGAACGAATCCGACTGCTCGGGTCCGCCGCGGCGCTCGACCGCGGCGAGTACCCGTTTGCGGTAGTCGTTGGGGTTGAAGGCATCCATCACGTCGCTACCCGGTGCGTCGGCGGGTGCGCTGAACCTGATCGAGTTCCCGGGCGACATCCGCCTGGGACAGGGTGGCGCCGGTCTGGGCGGACAGGGTCAGCGGCATGTCCGCGTCGACGTGATGCGCCGTGACGTGCAGGACTCCGTCGAAACCCATCTCGAAGGTGACCCGCACTTCGCTGTCGGCGGGATACCCCGGCGGGATTCCGCGAATACGTCCTTCGATCAGGACCTTCGTATCCTCGGGCCGCATCGATGCCGCCTGGCCCTGCTGTTCGACGATGGTCAGTTCGATCTGATCCTGGTCCTCGCGCACGGTGCCGAAGGAACGGCGCACCCGCACCGGCAGTGTCTGGTTGCGGTGGACCAGCCACGCCGCCGCGAGTCCGTACTGCGAGTTCAGCGCGAGCACACCGAAGCCGCGCGACACCACGGTATCGACCTGGATCTCGACCATGCGCCGGACCAGGCCGACCGGTTGCCCGAAGGACGCGGCGACCCGCGCGACGGACTGTTCCAGATCGGCGGGCGCGGCTTCGCGCAACGGCGAACCGTCGCGCAGACGGCCGCGGGTCATCAGATCGGCGAGGATCAGCCGCTCCATCTCCAGCTTCTCGCCGTAGAGGGCCGCGCCGCGCGCCACCGACAGATCGGGATCGCGCAATTCGCCGTCGAGGCCGAATTCCTTGCGCAGTTCGCGTTCCACCATCGGCATGCGCGAGGAACCGCCGACGAGCAGCAGCCGATCCACCGAGGCGACGCCGCGTTTGGCCGCCGCGGCGAGACAGTCGCGCGTGAGGTCGACGGTCCGCCGCATCAGCGACGCCGTCATCGATTCCACTTCGGCGCGGGTCAGCGGCACGACCGCGCGGGCGCCGTCGTGCGCGATCACCACCTCGGTGCGCTCGGCCTCGCTCAGCTCTCGTTTGGCCTGTTCGGCGGCCAGCACGAGCATCTGCGAGCCCGCCGAATCGTCGAGCGGGTCCTCGGCGTCCGGATTGGCGGCGCAGAACTGCTGCGACAGATACAGGGCGACGCGCTCGTCCCAGTCGGCGCCGCCGAGCTGGTGATCGCCTTCGACCGCGAGGACCGAGATCCGCCGGTCGGCCAGTTCGATGACGGTGGCGTCGAAGGTTCCGCCGCCGAGGTCGTAGACGAGTACCGTCTCGCGCGCGCCGGACTTGCCGACATCCACGCTGCCGTCGAGCCTGCCGAATCCGTAGGACAGCGCGGCGGCGATCGGCTCGGAAAGCACGCCCGCCACGTCGAATCCGGCGTAGGTGCCCGCCTGGATCGTCGCGCGCCGTTCCTCGTCACCGAAATACGCGGGCACGGTGATCACCGCGCGCCCCACCGGTTCGCCACCGCCGAATTCGACATCGGCGGCCAGGCTCTTGAGGATGAGCGCCGACACCGCGGGTGCGGACCAGGTGGTGCCGTGGGCGGCGAAACGCCACTCCGCGTCACCCATCCGGCGTTTCACCAACGCGCACACGTGCTCCGGATCGAGGCGGGCCTGCCGCCGCGCGCCCTCGCCGACCAGATGGTCGAACGCCGAGGCGAAGAGCACCACCGACGGTATCGTCGGCTCACCGTTCATTCCGATCATGACTTCGGGCCGACCGTCGGCGTCTATCCGCGCGATTGCCGAGTTCGTCGTGCCCAGGTCGATTCCGTAGACCCCCATGGCACGCGATGGTAGCAGCCACTTCCGACACCGGCCCGGTCACCGACCGGCCGATCGCGCCGACGCCGGGACCGACGGATCCGAGCACGCGTTATGGTGCGAACATGACCGAACCCGACGCGCCCGCCGCCGGACCCGTCCCCGTCACGCCGCGCCGCGAAGCCGCCGCGCACGACGAAATCCTCGAACGCATCGACGATCTCACCCGTGTGGTCGCGCGCCAGGCCGCCACCATCGAACGTCTCGCCGACGACGCGAAGGCCAGAGCGCAGCGCGAGCGCCAAGGCGCCGATCTGACCCTGGTCACCGAACTGTTCGCGCTGCTCGGCGATACCGTGGCCTGCGCGAGTACCGCCGAATCCGCCAGGGAGCGCGAGGCATTCGACGCGGTCGCCGGGCGGATCGAACGTCTGCTGGTCGGACGCGGCGGTATCGTCGTCGCTCCCTGCACCGGTGCGGCGTTCGATTCGCTCACCATGGAGGCGGCCGACGTCGTCCGCACCGACAACCCCGACGAGGACCGCACCGTCGACTCCCTCGTCCAGCCGGGCCTCAGTATTCCCGGTCGTTCGATCCGCCCGGCACGGGTGGTCGTCCGGCAGCACCGGAAACCGAAGGAATAGGGCGGCTAGGCGATACCGGCGGGCACCTCCGAACCCACACGCGCCCACCGCCCCGACAGCGCCCGCCACACCACCGCCGACATGCGGAGAACCATGAAAACGGCCAGCCCGGACCAGATTCCGGCGATACCCCAGTCGAAGACGAGGGACAGCCAGATGGCGGGCAGGAAGCCGACCAGTGCGCAGCCGAGGGTCGCGGTGCGCAGGAACGCGGCGTCGCCCGCACCCAGCAGCACCCCGTCGAGTGCGAAGACGATTCCGGCGACGGGAATGATGCCGACGAAGAACCACCACGCGACATGGGTGCGGTCCAAGACGGCGGGATCGTCGGTGAACAGTGTCGGGATCACGCTGACACCCGCCGCGAAACAGGCCGCGAGCCCCAGTGAGAACAGCTCCGACCACAGGGTGATCCGGCGGGCGAGACCGCGCGCGCCCTTCGCGTTCCCCGCGCCGAGGGCAGCTCCGACCAGGGTCTGCGCGGCGATCGCCAACGAATCCAGCGTCATCGCGAGGAAATTCCACAGTTGCAGAACCAGTTGATGGGCCGCGACCGATGCCGCGCCGAATCGGGCCGCCACCGCGGCCGCGGAGATGAAACAGGCCTGGAAGGCCAGACTCCGGACGATCAGATCCCGGCCGAGCACCAACTGGGCGCGGATCACCGACCAGTGCGGCCTCAGCGGAACCTGTTGGCGCACCAGGGCATAGAGGAACAGCGCGGCGGTCACCGACTGGCCGACCACATTGGCGACCGCCGAACCGGGAAGTCCCATGTGCGGCGCGCCAAGCAGGCCGTGCACGAGCAACGGGCACAGCACCGCCGACACCGCGAGCCCGGCCACGACGTAGATCAGGGGCCTTCGGGTCTGCTGCACCCCGCGCATCCAGCCGTTGCCCGCCATGGAGATCAGGATCAGCGGAACACCGAACAGCGCGATCCGCGCCCACCCGAGCGCCTCCCCCGCGATCTCACCGCCGCCCGCGATGGCATTCGTCAACGGCACCGCCGTGACCTGCACGATCGTCACGATCGCCGCGCCGACCGCCAGCGCGATCCACGTCGCCTGCACACCTTCGGCCACCGCGCCGCGCCGGTCACCGGCTCCGTGCCGACGCGAGGACCGGGCCGTGGTGCCGTAGGACAGGAACGTCAACTGTGAGCTGACCTGCGCCAGGATCAACCCGCCCACCGCCAGCCCGGCCAACGCGAGCGCGCCGAGCCGTCCGACGACCGCCATATCGAACAGCAGGTAGATCGGTTCGGCGACCAGAACGCCCAGCGTCGGCAACGCCAGCCCGAGAACTCGACGCGGACCCGCGGACACGGCGTCCTCCGACACGACGCCTTCCGCACCGGCCTCTTGCGGCACCGCGGTCATCCCAGCGCGGTCAGCAGCGCGGCGACGACATCCTCGGCGCAACCGTGGGTGGTGTACCCCGCCGCGAATCGGTGCCCGCCGCCGCCGAGCGAGGTGGCGACCGCGGACACATCGACACCGTCCGCCGCGCCGGGAACGCTGTCGCGGGAACGCAGCGACACCGTCCAGCGGTCGTCGACCACGCGGGATTGTTTGAATACCGCCGCCACCCCCGCCTCCGAGGTGGTGCGCACGATATCGATGACGCTTTCGATCTCCTCCGAGCGCAGTCCCTCCACGTCCTCGCGACGGACGAGGGCGTAGACCACACCGATGCCGCCGTGCGCCCTCGGTTCGAGGCGCGCCGTGCCGAGCACCCGCGACAGCATGGGGAGCCAACCGAACGGATGGGTGTCCATGAGTGTGCGGGTGATCTCGGCACCGTCGATTCCGGTACTCAGCAGACGCTCCGCCAACTGGTGCGTACCTGGCCTGACCCAGCGGAACGAGCCCGTGTCGGTCACGAGTCCGGCGTAGAGACAGTGCGCGATATCGCGATCGATGGGTTCGCCCCACACCTCGAACAGCCGGGCCAGCACACTCGTCGTCGATTCCGCGTCCGGGTCGACCAGGTTGATCGAGCCGAATCCGGTGTTGGAACGATGATGGTCGACCACGATGGTGGTCGCCGCGCCGTCCAGCCGCTCGGCGAGAGCTCCGAGCCTGCCCGCGCTACCGCAATCCACGGCGACGAGGACATCCACTTCGCGCGGCACGTCGGCGGGCGCGACGAGATGTCGCACGCCGGGCAGCGACCGCATCGACACCGGCAATTCGGCGGGATCGGCGAAGGACACCCGGACGGGCACCCCGCGCCGATGCAGAACCAGCGCCAACGCCAGCCCGCTGCCGACGGTATCGGCATCGGGCTGCACGTGGCATACGACGGTCACCGATCGAGCGGTCGTGAGCGCCGTGACGGCGGCATCGAAATCGACCTGATCACCATTGGTTGTCATTCGTGCCGCAGTCTCTTGGTCTCGTACTGTTCAGGACTCGTCGTCGCGCTCGACCTTGTACGGATCGGCCTCGCCGGCGTGGGTCGCGTTGGCCGCGGCCTTCGCCACCTCGTCGTCGGAAGCTCTGGCACGCGCCAGCAGCTCCTCCATCTCACGAGCGACGTCGGGCACCTTGTCCAGGATGAACGCCAGCGTCGGGGTGAACTTCACCCCGGTGCCCGCGCCGACCTTGGAGCGCAGAACGCCCTTGGCCTTCTCCAGACCGGCGGCCGCGGCCGCGTAATCGGGTTCGACGTCGAGGGTTTCCCCCATCACCGTGTAGTACACCGTCGCCTCGCGTAGGTCACCGCTGACCTTGGCGTCGGTGACCGTCACGAAACGCAGCCGCGGATCCTTGATCTCGTATTCGATCGCGGTCGCCACGATCGAGGAAATCCGCTTGGCGAGTCGGCGTGCCCTGGCTTGATCCACCATGGCCGTTTCCTCCTCACTCTCACTATGAAAAGTTCAGTCCTCGGGTCCGAAGATCCGACGGCGCACTGCCAGCAACTGTAACTCCGGACGCGCCGCGACGTGGCGTTCGCATTTGTCGAGCACCTCGGTCAGATGGCCCGTTTCCGGACTGACCATGGCGACTCCGAGCAACGCGCGGCGATGTAGGTCGTGTTCCCCGCCTTCGGCCGCGCTCACACCGAAGCGCTGTAATTCGGCCAGGACCGGCCGGATCACCGAACGCTTCTCCTTGAGCGAATGGACGTCGCCGAGCAGAATGTCGAACTCCAGTGCACCCAGGTACACGCTCACCTCTTCATGTCGAATCGTGGAGGGGAGCTCGCACCGGCGGGCACTGCCGAACTCGGCACGCCCCCCGGTATGCCGAACGTCATCACATCGCCGCACCCGCTCCGTGCGAAGCGGGTGCGGCGATGCTCGTGGCGATCAGTCGCGCGGCTTCTCGCGCAACTCGTACGCCTCGATGATGTCGCCTTCCTTGATGTCGTTGTAGGTCAACGTCATACCGCATTCGAAGCCCTCGCGGACCTCGGGTGCGTCGTCCTTCTCCCGCTTGAGCGACGAGATCGTCACCGTCTCGGCGACCACCACGTTGTCGCGCAGCAGACGGGCCTTGGCGTTGCGCTTGACGCTGCCCGAGGTGACCATGCAACCGGCGATATTGCCGATCTTCGACGAACGGAAGATGGCCCGGATCTCGGCGCGACCAAGCTCGACCTCTTCGTAGATCGGCTTGAGCATGCCCTTGAGGGCCTTCTCGATCTCGTCGATGGCCTGGTAGATCACCGAGTAGTACCGGATGTCCACGCCTTCGCGGTTGGCCAGCTCGGTCGCCTTGCCCTCGGCCCTGACGTTGAACCCGATGATGATCGCGTTCGACGCCGACGCCAGGTTGACGTTGGTCTCGGTGACACCACCGACACCGCGGTCGATGACCCGCAGCCGTACCTCGTCGTCGATCTGGATACCCATGAGGGCCTCTTCGAGGGCCTCGACGGTACCGGAGTTGTCGCCCTTGAGGATCAGGTTGAGCTCCGAAGTCTCCTTCAGGGCGGCATCCAGATCTTCCAGGCTGATCCGCTTGCGGCTACGCGCGGCCAGGGCGTTGCGCTTACGCGCGTTGCGCCGGTCGGCGATCTGGCGAGCGATCCGGTCCTCGTCGACCACGAGCAGGTTGTCACCCGCGCCGGGCACCGACGTGAAGCCGATGACCTGGACCGGCCGCGACGGCAGCGCCGCCACGACGTCGTCGCCGTGCTCGTCGACCATGCGGCGCACGCGTCCGTAGGCGTCGCCCGCCACGATCGAGTCGCCGACGCGCAGCGTGCCGCGCTGGACGAGCACGGTCGCCACCGGACCACGGCCGCGGTCGAGGTGCGCCTCGATGGCGACACCCTGGGCGTCCATATCCGGGTTGGCCCGCAGGTCGAGCGCGGCGTCCGCGGTCAGCAGCACCGCTTCGAGCAACTGCTCGATATTGGTGCCCTGCTTGGCGGAGATGTCGACGAACATGGTGTCGCCACCGTATTCCTCGGCCACCAGGTTGTATTCGGTCAGCTGCTGCCGGATCTTGTCCGGGTTCGCGCCTTCCTTGTCGATCTTGTTGACCGCCACCACGATCGGCACGTCGGCCGCCTGCGCGTGGTTGATGGCCTCCACCGTCTGCGGCATGACGCCGTCGTCGGCCGCGACCACGAGGATCGCGATATCGGTGGCCTTCGCGCCACGGGCACGCATGGCGGTGAACGCCTCGTGACCCGGGGTGTCGATGAAGGTGATGAGGCGGTCGTTCTCGCCCAGATGGGTCAGCACCTGGTAGGCGCCGATGTGCTGGGTGATACCACCGGCCTCGCCCTCACGGACGTTGGCCTTACGGATCGTGTCGAGCAGTCGGGTCTTACCGTGATCGACGTGACCCATGACGGTCACGACCGGCGGACGCTGTTCGAGGTCGTCTTCGCCGCCCGCGTCCTCGCCGTAGGTCAGATCGAACGATTCGAGCAGCTCACGGTCCTCGTCCTCGGGGCTGACGACGTGGACGACGTAGTTCATCTCGCCGCCGAGCAGCTCGAGGGTCTCGTCGTTCACCGACTGGGTCGCGGTGACCATCTCGCCGAGGTTGAACAGGGCCTGTACCAATGCGGCCGGGTTCGCGTCGATCTTCTCCGCGAAATCCGACAGCGAGGCGCCGCGGGCGAGACGGATGATCTCGCCGTTGCCGCGGGGCAGACGCACGCCACCGATCGAAGGCGCCTGCATGCTCTCGTACTCGGCGCGCTTCGCCCGCTTCGACTTGCGTCCGCGACGCGGTGCGCCACCGGGACGACCGAACGCGCCTGCCGCACCACCGCGGCCACCGGGACCACCCGGACGACCACCGCCGCCACCGCCGGGACGACCACGGAAACCACCTGCCGCGGGAGCGCCTGCACCCGCACCGGGAGCACCGGTACCGCCACCTGCACCGCCGCCGCGATAGCCACCGCCACCGCCGCCGCCGGGACGACCGGCGCCACCGGCGCCGCCGCCGGGACGACCGCCACCGGGACGACCCGCACCGGCACCGCCGGGAGCGGGACGTGCCGAACGTTGCGGCATGGCACCGGGATTCGGACGCGGAGGCATCGAGCCGGGGCTCGGACGCGGACCGCCGGGACGCGAACCGCCACCCTGGGCAGCGGCCGGACGAGGTCCACCCTGACCGGGCGCGGGACGCTGACCGCCCTGCGCGGGGCCGGGACGGGGACCGCCCTGCGCCGGACCGGGACGGGGACCGCCCTGACCGGGAGCCGGACGAGCTCCACCCTGACCGGGGGCCGGACGTGGGGCCCGCTCACGCTCGGGAGTGGGCGCCGACGAATAGGGATTGTTGCCGACCCGCGGGGTCTTGGGGCCGGGCTTGGGACCGCCGGGACGGGGACCGCCCTGGCCACCCTGTGCCGGAGCGCCGGGGCGCTGCTGCTGAGCGGGACGCGGCTCCGCCGGAGCGGGACGCGGACCCGACTGCGCGGGTGCGGGC
>NZ_JAFMPL010000085.1:0-35121 GCF_019038455.1 Nocardia noduli | reverse complement strand
GCCCTCACCCGCCCACCTCCGGACCAGCCGGGTTCCGGCGCGCACACCGGTCATCGGCCCGCTGATCGCGGCCGCGCTCGTGATCGCCGCGCTCGGCAGCGGGATATGGGTCGCAGTGCAACCCGACCCCTCCGACGCCCGCACCGGCCCGAATTCGGAAACCATCACACCGCCCGAGACATCGACCTACCCCGAGCCCGCGCCCGTGGCCGCGGCCGAACCAGCACCGGAACCCGCGCCGAGATTGCCTGCGGGCTGCTTCCCATTTCAGCGTGGTTGCTGAAAGCAAGGGTCGTTGCGGCTCGTCCTCACCGGCCGGGGCCAACCCTGCGGACCGTGCCCGATCCCTGCGCGAACCGAATCTCATCGAGCGCGGTGATGCCGACGACGGGGCGTTCCGATGCTGCTGGGCACGGTTCGAACCAAGGGGCTCACAGCTGCGGGGCTGGACCGTGTCCCGGGCGCAGTGCGGAGCGATGAATCGCGTTACCAACCGCGATCGTCGGGGATCCAGTTCGGATCGACGACGGCGACCCGGAGGGCGCCTGCGGCCGAGATCAGGGCGCAGCGATGTCGACCGGCCTGCCACTGGGTTCCCTCGGCCATGATCTGGATCGGATCGGTGATGAGTTCGTGCCACGCGAATAGATCATGCTCGCGCAGTCCGATCCGTCGCCCGTGGGCACGCCAGTCCGGCGAGGTCCAGTTCCGTCGTACATCGACCGCCTCGGCGCTGGCATCGGCCACCACGCGCCAGTCCACGACCGGAAGGACACCGATTCGTTGCAGGTTGTCTTCATCGACTTCCGCTGGCCAAGGCGGCATCTGCGCTACCGACCACGCCAGCAAGTCCATCCGATATCTCCGCTCTCGCGACGAAACGATCCAGGAACGAGAGGCCCGGGGAAGCGGCCTCGACGACACCTCGGTATTCGCAGCAGTGACCGCCTCCGGATGCCCGGAGCGAACACCCGGGGCGGACGATGTCTGTCACAGCCTGTCACCTGCGGTCCAGGCGTAGCAGCCCGAAGGCGGCAATCCGAGTTGGACGAGTTCCGCCAGTGTTGGCCGGAACCGGATGGACTTCTCCGCGCGCGGGCCGCGCCGGTTCTCGAGGTGCAAGGTGGCGCGGTGAACGTCCGCGCTCCCATGTCGCGCATCTTCGCGTAGCAGCGCGAGGGCTGCCTCAGGGCGGACCTTGACCGTGACCGGGCGCGGCCTCGGACGTGGCAGTCGGTCGCGTCGCGGCCGTCGACGACGGAATCGGCGCCGTGCCCGTCCTCGGGGATCACCCCGGGGCACAGGCACTTCGCGACTTCGGCACCCACAGGATGGGCCGCAGTCGCCACGCCAAGGAACCTCGGCACGCCCACTGCGACAATCTCACTCGCCGAATCCGCGCGAGCCGGATACTCGGGCGCCAGCAAACAGGTCGCGGCGATCGTGCACTTGATCGCAGCCGAGGCATACGCGACCTCCGAGGCGGAACGCGCCAGGGCAAATGCCGCATCGGACGCACGCCACCTGAAGTCCATGACATTCGTCACGGCAGAATAGTGCCGACGCGTCAGCGCGGACGACTCTGTTGGTTATCGAACCGCTATGCACTGCTATGCGCACAATTCGGATCGGCAGCAATTGTCCCCGCTGGGCGTCGAATGAGCGCGGGCTATGCCGACAACATCCCTGGCCGCTTGAATTCGCAACTGGGTGAGATACAACGCTTCTCGCGGGGTGATATTTGCGGCGACACTTCGGTCGTCGATCCATGGATTTCGCTGCGATTGCCACCCTGTCCGCCCTCGCGGATCGCGGCCGGATGTTTGCATATTCGCAGTTCAGGGCCAGTAAACAGCGACGCCGGGAATTATGCGGCTCGTAACTTGGGGCGACCGCTGCGGCCATGAATCCAGGTAGCGCACTCAGCGCAGATATCGTCCTCGGATTCGGCTGGCGCGTTGTCGCAGAAGTCGCACGGTCGACGGAAATCTTCGTTGAATATTGTGAATGCGCGCATCGCCCCCCTCGAGGTTCGTCGTGCTATTCAGAGTAACCGATCGCGGGGCAGGCAGCCCTGGTGTGGCGGACGAGCGGGCGGGGAACAATCCCTGAGCTGCGCTTCGATGAGGTACTCGAAAGTGAAGAATTCATACGGGATACCCTGAAATCGGTGCCCGGGGCCGCGGCGTGGAGGGGGCAGGATGGGCAGGCAACCGATTCCGACAGATCTCAGCAAGGCGCACACGCGCACGCTGGCCGAGCTTTCGGCGGCCATGGACACCCACGGGCGGCAGATCGAACGCTGTCTGGACGAATACCGGGTGTCGACCGAGGGCCTGGATGCCGGTCCCGCTGCTCTGATCGAAAGCCCGGAAGATGCTTGTCGGCGGGGGTTCGCACGACGAATCTCGGCGAGCGCGGTTCGCGGTTTGGCCGCTGGAGGGCCCGTCTACGCAATCCCGTGTCTCGCAACGTCGCCCGTCCAGGCAGATGCCCTCGAGCGTCGCTTGCCGACCGCGATGTTCGATTGTCTGGCGGTGGGCAATCCGTTGTTCGTGTTCGGGCACCCGCCGATCGTGGGAACCGGAGTCCGTTATCGGCGGGTGCTGGGCTTCTACGTCCATGGGATGGATCGGCGCGACCGGATTCCCTGCGCGAGCACGACTCTTCGGTCGGACCTGGGGCTGCTGTTTCTCGGCGTGGAACTCGGCGCAAGAGCAGGAGCCAGTGACAGCGAACTCGTGCAGGTCACCATTCCGCGGACCTTCGAACTGTTCACCGTCGACCAGGCGGTCCAGCACACCATGGTTCATGTCGGCGGCGAGGCGTCGTTGCTGACCGCTCTGATCGTGATGGCCCTGCACGTTTTCACAGCTGGCAGCCGGACGATTCGACACCACGACACGGCGTCGAACGATCGGTGGACGCGCCACTGAATGGTCCACAAGCGTGATTTCGCCGTGGAGCGCGCGGGACGGGTGCCACAGTTTCACCGCCAGACCACCCAATGCAGGCGGGGTCACCCCGCATTTTCGGGCGGTGGTTACCGCGACGGGTCGTTGCGATGCCGCCACAATCGAGTACAGATACCCCGAAAAAACATTGTGGCAGAATGGATTAGAGATCCGAAGACGGAGGACGGACCAGTTCGCATCCAGGGCGGTCGAAGAGTGGTGCAGCGGGTACACCGGCAGATGAGACCATGAGACCCTTGCGGCGACGGAGGCTACCTACAGCACCGCCGCCCGCAACGTGTGTCTATCTTCTGCCGGAGGGTGCGGGGGCGAGTCCGTTCGTGAAGGGGGTAGTGATGTCGGTCGAATACGTCGCACCGGTCGAGGCGAAGCTCATCTCGATGCGCGAGCAGTATCAGCAGATCCTGCGATCGCAGCGACGGTGGTCTTTGCGGGATCTGTTCAGCACACCGGAACTCGACATCGTCGAATACTGTCGCGATCTGACCCCGAATCGATTCGGTGAGTCGGCCTGCCGGGAGGTGGAACGGTGGTGCCGCCAGCACCGGATCTGGCTCGAACCCGGTGGCGCGCACTACAACAGCATGACCCCCTACCTGCATCCGAACACGATCAACCTCGAGCGGATGACGGTGATCGGCCTGTTCAACGCCATCCTGTACTGGTTGAACGACACAGTCGGACGGGACAGACACGCGCACTTGTCGCGCACGCAGCAACAGCACGCGCGAGCCACCATCGACCGCCTGTGCGCCATGCTCGAAACCGGCAATCTGCCACCGGGACCCGTACCCGTCGAAGTCGCCACCCACGAATTCCTGCAACGACTCAGCCTCGACGCCGACCCGCGCTGGCTGCGGAACACCCTCGATTCCACTGTTGCGCATCTGCGTCCGGCGAACCGTGATCAGAACGCCCGCGCCCTCGGGCAACTTCTCGACGTCGGGGACTACATCGCGCTACGCGCCGACATGTCGGGCATGTACCCGGTCCTCGCGTTCTGCGAATACGGGCGTGACACCTACTTGCAGTGGGGTCCGATCGCCGCTGCCGGGCTCGACACCGACCTGAAGCGACTACGGGAACTGACCGTGCAGATCGGCGGCTTGATGAACGACCTCTTCTCTTTCGAGAAGGAATGCATCACCGGGGGCGCCGACTCCAACTTGATCCCGATCATCCTGCTCAACGCCACAGACACGACCCTGGCCGACGCGATCGAGCACGCCGCCGCACTCGTGCGTGAGCAACTGACCGAATTCCACGCTCTGCGCACGGGACTCACCGCGCGCTGCGCGGGACTCGCCGACACCGCACTGGGAATCATCATCGGCGAGCACATCGACGACCTCACCGGCGCGGTGCAAGCCACCTGGGTGTGGCAGGTGCGCACCGCGCGCTACAAAAGCGCCTCCATCTTCACCGAAAACCACGAGCACTGAGCTTGCGGGTAGGGATCGCGGTATTTCTCGCTGGGGCGCACGGCACTACAGCGGGCACGCAAGGCCGGGGTGGCTGGTCACGTCGTCCTCCGGTCTGGGCACCGGACAACCTGATTCATCGAACCGTGGAACGAGGGATCGTCACCTGCACAGGGCCAGGAGTGTCGAACCAGGGCGGCAATCGCTGTGGCAGGGAAGGGTTCCACGGCGTTGTTCACAGCCGCCTCCCTACGGGCACTGGTAATACCCGCAGGGAGGCCAGCCGGACCACAGCAAACCCGAACGAAGGCCGAACTAGACTCGGGCCTCACCCTCGACAGGCTCTCACTCGCTGACAGGAACGACTCCTGCTGTGTCCAGAATAGCGATCTCCCGGGTGGCTGCCCGCTGTCGCGCGACGACGTCGAAGATCCCATGTGCTCTCGTGGGATGTCCTCGGGGATATCAAGTGCAGGTGCGGCTGGAGGTGGCGGTGTCACTCGCGATCAGGCATCCGGACGCGCCGATTCCGACGGCACGTGATGTAGTCGCGGACTCCGAAGTCCATCGCGGCCCGCTCGACTGTCATCGGGAACAGTCGATCCGCTCCAGCTCGAACCGGACCCTGCCTCCCGCCTCGATCGTGAACTTTCGTGCCGCAAAGTCCCGATCGCCAAGATCGTGGGTATAGGAGACCAGGAAGCGGTCCAACTCGCTCACATCGATTTGCGCGGTGGTTTCGGTTCCGTATTCGGCGAAGTCGGGGTCGGTGGTTTCGGCGATCAGTGACGCCATTTCGATGCTGTCGAAACCGGGTTCGCCAGCGAAACGTGGCACGCAGTTGTCGGCGACATTCCGCGCCAACGCGGGCAGATTCGTATCCACGTCGACCACATCGTGGTTGATTCGGCTGTCCCGGTCATCGAGATAGACGGATGCGCGGTAGATGATCATTCGATCCTGACCTTCCAGGATGGGTAGGGGGACAGCGTCTGTGCGCGAGGGCGTCGGTCGAGTCGGTGAGGCTGTGAGGTTCGCTCATCAGGACATCTCCAGTTCGATCCGACGATGAAGTACGGCGCGTGGCCGATTGCCGCGCGCCGTACTGTCGGTTGGTCAGTCGGCGGTGGTCTCGTAGCTGTCGATGACCGCGCCGTCGGCGCTGGCGGCCTCGATCCTGTAGGTGGAGCCGGGCTCGCAGCCGAGGTCTGCGGCGGACAGGTCGAGGTTGTCCGCCAAGGGCAGGGCCGCGCGGGTAGTGGTCTCGATGTCGATGACCTGCTCGGTCTCCTGGTGGGCGGCGATGGTGCGTACGGTGATGGCTTCGGCGCTACGGTCGTTGTCCTGCACGAGTTTCCAGAAGTCGTCGTGGGGCATCGCTTCGATGTCGTAGCCGCCGGTCGCTTCCCACAGTCCGGCGACGATGGCGTCGAGGTCGTATTGGGTGTGGTGGGCGTCGCCCGCGTTGATGGCGTTGGCGATGGCGTAGCGGGCGGCGATATCGGTCAGCACTTTCGTTCTCTTTCGGACAGGTGTTTCGCTGTATCGAGCGGGTCTCGCTCCGCCCCGTCGAGGGGCGAGGCGGGATCGAGGTTCGTGGGAGATGTCGCGCGTTCGGCGAGCAGTGCTTTGACTCGTGTGATCGGCGCTCCGGTAGCCAGTGCGATGTCTGCTGGCGGCATCGAGCGCAGCGCGAGGGTGGTCACCGCCGCGCGCAACGCGGTGGTGTAGTCGTTCGCGACCGAGCGCAGGTGCGCCAGTTCCGGTGTCTCCACGACGAGGGTGACCGGCGCGGTCACGTCGAGGTGCGCGAGCCCGGCGGCGATGTCGACGCGCAGCGCTTTCAGCGTCGGTCCGTGTCCGTACACCCCGTAGGCGGCGACGCGACCCACCCAGGCCCGGCCGCGCCGCTGGGCCAGGCACTCGACGGCCTCGCTCATCCGGCCATCTCCAGGTCGGTGATCACCTGTTGGGCGAGGATGTCCGGAATCTGGGCGGGCAGAACCATTTTGCGCCCGCCGATCAGGTACACCGTGTGCGTGTCACTGCTGCTGAGCGCGGCGACGGTGAACCCCCGCCGACTCGCTGCGACACGGATACGTGAGAGTGGGTCACCCTGCTGGCCTCTACCGCGCAGTGCGGCGGTGACCTGCTGGGCCTGTTTCCACTCCTGCAAGGTGATCACCGGCTCGTGCACGATTCCCGGTGACCAAGCCCAGTCCTCCACCGGATTCCATCGGGAAGTCCCGGCGCGGCCGGTGCGGGTCGCCCGCCGGTTGAACACCTGGTGGCCGGTCAACTTGGGGTTGGCGACCAAACCCTCTATCCGATTGTGGGTCCAGCGGTTCTCGATCGGATACCGATCGGGGTCGGCGGCCAGCACCGCGATGATCTCGGCGGATTTCAGGCCCTCCTCCCGGCGCAGGCGGCACAATTCCCGGACGGCGTCGAACCGGCGCGAATCGGGATGGGGAACGAGTTTGCGTTTGGGCCGTGCGACGCCGAAGCGTCCCCGCGCGGGTTCGGGGGCGGTCTCGTCGACCACACTGATGTAGGGGTAGGGCGGATGCCCATGGTTCCAGCCGCCAACGGCGTGCTGGATCTGCCCGCCCATCGACATCTCCATCATCGCGGTTCGGTAGATCTCCGCGTCGACCTGGCTGTAGCGGCGCACGCGTAGTCGTCCTGATTCGGTGCCGCCGACCGGCTCGTTGGCGTACACCACCTCCACCCCGAACTTCCCGAGCTCGTGCTCAACGGTGAGGCTGGTCAGCATCGCCCGCGCCAAGCGGTCGGATCGCTCGGCCAGCACATGGGTCACACCCAACGGTTCGGCACGGTCGACCAGGTCCTGGAGCCCACCGTCACGCCGGAGCGGAACGGCGAGCGTGTCATACATTTCCTGCGGCGCGAGGCTGCGCAGTTCCGGGGGCAGCATCCCGGACTCCACATCCCAGAAGTACGCCGCGAAATCCTCACCCGGTTCCAACCGTGCCGCAGCCGTTGACACCTGGCGCGGCAGCGAGGTCGCGGGATTCTGGTTGTCCTTGGTGGAGACGCGACCGACGAACACCAGGCGACGGGGACGAAGGTCGGTCTTCTCGTAGTTCGGCAGGTCGGTGAGGTCGATGGGTGGTACGAATTGCACAGCTATTGCCTTCCACGGGTCTGCTGACGAACATCAAGATAGTACATATATGTATCACGATTGCGGTAGTTGGACAGCCCCGCGCACCGCCCGCGATGATGTGTGCTGACCAGGATGGCGACAGTCGGCGGAAGGGCAGCGTGCGCGGCGACAAGGCTCCGCAGACCTACACCCGGGGTGAGTGGCCTTACGACGCGGTCGCCCAGGCGGAAGCTCCTGCGCCCGTGCACTACAGTCTCGCCCTGGCCCGCAGGCTCGACGAACTGTGCAGATCGCTCGATCTGTCTCATCGCGCTCTGTCGCTGGCAGCCGGAGTCGCGTCGAACGCAGTCGGGAGGATCGTGCGCGGCGAGCTCTACCCCGACCTGGCGACCCTGGCCCGACTGGAAACAGCCGCCCAGGCGTCGATCTATCCCGACAAGATCTATCGCGCGCTTCCTCGCCCGAGCCAGTAGCGCGTGCCCACCTGGCCGCATGTTGTCGGTGCGGTCGATTCCGAGCGCTCGAAGGACTCGGCTGCGACGATTGGCTCGCGATCATCTGCTGGTACAGCAAGTTGCACAGCTGATTTCGACCGATGGTGGGTCACGCTCGCGGATTGAACAAGGGGCGCCATCGACGCTCTCATCGCCGGAGGCTTCAACAAATGGACGGCGTAGACGCCGATCGTGTCGATGGGCAGGCTAATCGTGTTGGGGTAGGAAATGTTTCAGGATCGAGGAAGGCGTCGAATTGGTACTGCGCCCCGGAGCCGAATTGCGCACTCCCAGCACATTCCCGACCGAACGACTGCCGCTTCATCGTGTGGCTTTCACGACGGGATCGGGTGAGGACTCCCGAATTCCCTCGCCGTTATCCCAAGGGCGGCAGTGCGGGCACCATGGACGCACGCGGTGATGCAGCCACGCCGAGTACGTCAGTGCTACGACCGCGGCGTCGACCGGCAGATAGACCACGCGCGGCAACCCGAACACCTCATTCGCGAGCACGGCGGCGACGATCAGCCCGAGGTAGGTGCCGACGCCGCGTTTGGTCGCGAGTGCGTGGTTGAGCCGCAGCACTCTGCGTTCCTTCTCGGCTCGCGCGCTCGCGTCGATGGGAACGTCGGCGATGCAGCGCGCGCACATGCGGGTGTGGATGATGTGGAGCCCACCGATCAGCATCAGCAGTGCCGCAACGAACTGGGCGAGACGCACTGTCCAATGGTCGATTCCGAGGTAGAACGGAATTCTTGCCAGGGTGGCCGCGCCGACCGCGTACAGCATGAAGTGAGCGGTCGTGGTCAGGAATCGTCCGAGAAGCGAACTCTCGTGGTTGAACGCGTCATCGATGGCAGCTAGCACTGCTGGTCCTTCTGCTCGTCATTTGTTGTCAGGGTTCGGAGTGAGCGGTGACTGGCCCGCGTCGGAGCGATCCCGCTCGCTGCGAGGCACTCGAATAGGTCCACTTCACCTGGGGGGAGGTCGAGTCGACCGACGATGTTGTGATGTGGAGTCCATCGCACACAGGTATTCCGGCAGCGTGATCGAATTCGAGCCGCGTCAACCCCGCGGATCGCAGCCCCTTGGCGCGGTGCCTCGGGCCCGGATAGTCGAGTTCGCCGAGCGCTGCGGGAACCGTCGCGCGCGGACACTAGTTCGCGGGGACAGCGGAATCGGCAGTGGGAACATCGCTATTGGCCGATCCCGGTTCGTAGACAAGTAGGTCGCCGGGCGTGCACTGCAAGACCTCGCACAGTTTGGCGAGTGTGGAGAATCGGATGGCCCGGGCGTCTTGGCGTTTCAGCGTGTACAGGTTCGCCTCGGTGATGCCGACCTGTCGTGCCAGTTCGGCCATGGAGATGCCGCGTGCACCGCGGACTTCCTCGAGCCGGACCCGGATGCGGTGGCTGTCCTCGGGAGGCATTCAGATCACCTGATCGAGTTCGGCCCGCAGGTCACGTCCGTGGCGGCCCAGACCGGAGGACACCAGACCTATCATGATCACTGCGATCAAGAGATAGAGCATGTCGCGTGACAGGGAAACACTGGCGCCCAGAGATCGCCCGATCAGCCAGTCGCACACCGCCAACGAGGCCACCGATACCAGCGCCCCCACCGCACACCAGCGGGCCGCCCTATGCCGCCGGTCGACGAGTTCGTCGGTGAAGACCTCGTCAGCCCGCAGCGGGTCCAGTATCAGTCTGCGCATAAGCACGAACCCTGGCACTCCCACCGCAACGATCAGCAGCACACCCGGCGTCGCTGCTTCCACGCGCTGGATCCACGCGGCATCCTGCAAACTGACCGCGTAGCCCTGAACCGCCACCCCATCGACTGTGGCCTGCTTGTCGACCCACACCGACGGCCAGAAGATGCCTGCGACGGCGTAACGCACCGGCAGCGCGGCAGCCGCGACAATCAGCAATAGATTCGTCAGCCACTGCGCGTCGAACCTCGTTGACCGGCGACCGTTCTCACGCCCGGATTCGATACCCACCATCAACTCCATCCCTATCGTTTTTCGATACTAGCGATAAACGATAGTATCGAAAAACGATAGGGTCAACGCGTGCAACCCGGGCCCACAGCGGTGCTCCTGTTCGCGTGGGGCCGCTGTGGTTGACGGAACGGCGCGTCGGTGGAGTCGGCGAGGGCTCTCGAGTCGATCCGAACCGCTCTACCTGGCAACCGCTTTCGAAGGCCATGGTCCCCGCGGTGGGCAGGCTCGACAGTCGGTACCGAGGTCGTGGTCACCGTCGGGGTAGGTGAAACGAGCCGACCTCATGTCGGTGATGTCGGACAGCTTGTCGGTGCCTCTCGGTAGCATGTTGGGGCACAGTGGTTTTGACGCAGTGGGGCTCGTAGGGGGAATCGCATGACCAAATCCCAGGGCCGCCGTGCCCGCAGCAGGGCTGTCACCGATGCCGCGCTGACGAGCGCGGCGGGCGTCGCGGGGTCAGGGCCCGCGCCGAATCGGCAGTCGGTGCGGGTTCGTCGCGCCGAGACGATTGCCGAGCTGCAAGGATTTCGACGGTGGGCGGGCATGGCCGGTGCCGGTGGTCCGGTCACCGCGGCCAACTGGTCGAGGCGCACTCGGGCGGCTATCTAGGGACCGCGTTGCATGGCAGCGGCGACACCACCGCCGATGAAGCCGCCGTGGATGTCGGTGGCCCGGAAGCGCTGGCGTGGGCACACACCGTCGCGTTGGTCGCGGTCACCGACTCCGACGACGAACCGATCGGCGGGTTGATGGCGGGACCGGCACTGCACTTCCTGGCCTCGCTGCCCTCCCGATACGGTATGGCACCGGTGCTGGCCGGGATCATGGGCAACCAGCAAACTGCATTTCGTCGCCGTCGACGAAGCCCACCGGCGCGGCGGTGTCGGTGCCGCGCTGGTGTCCACAGCGATCGCGACCGCGCGCACTGCCGGCGTGGCTCTGCTCTACGGACAGTTCACCACCAGCGACCGCGGCCTGGCCCGCTTCTACAGCGGCCTCGGATTCGACATCAGTCCACCGGATCGACCATTGGACTTCACCTCGATCCTCGGAATCTCCGCAGGCCCGGCACCGATGCGCGGTGAAACCTTCTTCACCCGCTGGTTCTACGACGCCACACGCTGAACCCGCTGGCGGGACGAGGTTCTCGGGACACGAAATCAGCGATGTCTCGGTCGTCGTAGCCGCCCATGGCCATCATCCAACTGTGGCCCCCCGGATCGGAGAGCGAGGGCAGCGCCCGGTCGGCCAGCCGCGTCTGCGCGTTCCGGCGCACCTCGTCGAGGGTGGATCCCAAGACGACGGCCAGCTTTTCGAGAACGCTGTCCTCGACGCCACCGCCGCTCTCGATCTCCCTGTACCTCCCGACCGACAGACCCGCACGTTCGGCGACCACGCGCGGGCGCGTCCTGCTGGCGATGCGCAGAAGAGCCAACTCGATCCCGATGGCCTCCGACGACAGTCGGGCGTGACGGGCGGCCTCACGCCTACTACGGACCTCTGCTCTGTCGCGAATACCGAACATCGCCGCGCCCTTCCATCCTACGAACGCTCACGCGTTGCCCCCAGTTTGCCAACACTCGTGCCGGTACACCGCCGTTTTCGGGAATCGCGACACCGACCCAGGGACCGCCGGTTCAGTTCGGAGCAGGTGAGGTGGTTGGTCGCCGGATCGGGTCGGTCGGGGTTCGGCCGCGGTATACGGTGTCGGCGGGCAGTAGCGAGCCTCACCGTGTCGGGTGGACCGTCCACGCCGGACCCCGACGATACGGCCAAGGTCCCCAGCGGATCCCGCCACCGAAGCCTCCGTCCCCGAGTCACATGACCGGGTAGCGGAGCGTGGACCGCCGCCCCGGAAAGCCCGAACATGACTCGCTCCGCAGACCGCAAAGCCCGCATCCGTGCCTACATGGCCACCCACCCCGGCACCAGCTACACCGAAGCCGCCCGCCGCCTCGACACCCGATACCTGCCCACCCGAACGGTCGCGGCCTGGACCGCCTCGGCCGCCGAAGCCGCGATCCCTGCACCCGACCCCGGTGGACTCGGCGCGCTCCTGGTCACCGCACTGCGGAATCTGCGCGACACCGCCGCGGCCGGGCCACCGGTGATCCGGCTCGCACGCGGTCGAGGCGCGCTGGCCACCGCCGGGTTCGTCAGCGCGCAACTGGGCCGCCACGCCATCCCGGCCCGCGACAACTTCGAGACCGTGTACCAGGCATGCACGGCGTCCGCAGTCGAACTCGCCGCCCTGCTCGGGGACTACCTCACCCGCGCCCACGGCCTGGACCCCCGCAGCCTCCTCGACACCACCAGCGATCCCCTGCTGCACTATATGGGCCCCGACGCCGAAGTACTGGCCGCACCGATGATCATCCTGGGCGGCCAGGCCGCCGACCTGTTCACCGCGATCGCCGAGGACGAGTCCGCGCTACCCGAACACCGAAAAGCCGCGATCCGCGCCGCCGACAACGCCCTGATCACGTGGAGTCATTTCGGCGGCGACGGAGCCGGGTGGTGATACTGCCGGACAGCTTGTTGAGATCGACTGTCCTGCAATGATGTTAGGCTCGCAGCGATCACCGCGGGGCCATTGGCCGATGCGGGTCGATGATCACAGCGCGTTTCGACGCGAGAATCCCAACAACGCCGCGGCAGACCGTATCCGGTCTTCCCGCGCCATCCACCGCCGTCCGCTGCTGGCAGGCGAGCGAAAGTGGTGGCCCCGTTGTCGAACCCGTAGTCCGGGAGGAGTTCTCGTGATCGGTAGTGTTTCCCGCGCGGCGGGACGTGGCTGTGAGATTCTTGCGTTCAGACGCTGTGCGAGACAGGCCGCCCGCCGCACCCAGCTCCGATCCCGGCGTGACTGAGGTGGGATCACCACGGCGCGACCCGGCCCCGACCCACACCCCACCGAGTTCACCCGGAGTGTGGGTCGGCGTCGATGTCGCCAAGGCCGGTCTGCATATGTGCGCGATGGACGCGGGTGGACAGGTTCTGTGGTCGCGGCGCGTCGACAACACCGAAGCCGCGATCACGCAGGTGATCGGCGAGGTCACCGGCCCGCGTCGCCGCCGCCGCGTCGGGTGGGCGGTGGATATGACCTCGGGAGCGACCGCGCTGCTGATCACCCTGCTGCTCGCGGCGCGGCAACCGGTCGCCTACGTGCCCGGGCGGCTGGTCTCGCGGATCGCGAGCGGGATCGCCGGAGGAGCCGCCAAGACCGACGCCCGCGACGCGCGCACCATCGCCGAGATCGCCCGCATGCGCAGCGACCTGCAACCGGTCACCCCAGCCGACCTCGCGATCGCCGAACTACGGGTGCTGCTGAGCCACCGCGAGGACCTGATCACCGAATGGGTCGCCGGAATCAACCGCGTGCGCGAACAACTGGCCGCGATATTCCCGGCCCTGGAACGCGAATTCGACTACTCGACCCGCTCCGGGTTGATCCTGCTCACCGCCTACCAGACCCCCGCACCACTGCGCCGCAAAGGCGCCACCGACAGGGTCGCCGCGCACCTGCGCCGCCACGGCGCCCACGGAGTCAACCCGGGCGGAGTCACCGCCATGGCGCAGCGCGCTGTCGCGGCCGCCAACAGCCAACGCATCAACCTCCCGGCGGAGAAACTGACCGCGGAGTTGATCGCGCGCCGCGCACAACGACTGCTGGAACTACGCGAGGAGATCGCCGCACTCACCACACGGATCGAGGAATCGTTCACCGGTCACCGGTGGGCTCCGATCCTGACCAGCGTGCCCGGCATCGGAACCCTGCTCGGTGCAAGGTTTCTCGTCGAGACCGGCGGCGACCTCACCGTCCGCTTCGCCACCGAAGCCAATCTGGCGGCCTACGCCGGCCTGGCCCCGGTGCCGCGCTCCTCGGGCACGATGCTGGCCAGTGTGCGTCGCCCCGTCCGATACAACCGTCACCTGCGCAAACTTTTCTACCTGGCCGCGCTGGGCGCGATCCGGCAACCCGAAGGCCTCTCGCGCGTCTACTACGACCGCAAAAGGCAGGAAGGCAAGGTTCATGCCCAGGCGCTGCTGTGCCTGTCGCGGCAGATGTGCAGGCTGGTGTGGGCGCTGCTCCGCGACAACCGCGAATACACCGCCACACCAGTTACTGCCATCGATCGCCGCGATCAAGGTGATCTCGACCGCTCGATGGGCTGCGTCGTACGTCGATCCGGTTCACCGTGAAGTGATGGATGCAGAACAGCGAGGTACTGAGGGAGCAGTTGCGACCCACGCCATCGGCATGCCGAATTATCTCGGCGCGCAGTCCGGCGGATGACCTGAAGGTCCCCGCGGTCAGCCGCAGCCGTGTCGCTGGACGGTACCGCGCGGGCCGGGGGCTGCTCAGGAGTGTGCGTCGTTGTATGCGGTGACGATCGTGCCCGGCACCCGTCCGCGGGCAGGCACTGGGTGGCCGTTGGCCTTGGCCCATTCGCGGATCTCGTTGGTGTTGGGGCGGGACGGTAGGGGGACGGGACGAGTGTTGCGCCGTGAGCGTCCTCCGACTCGCCGCCCGGCTGTCACGTACGGCTCGAAGACCGCACGCAGCGCGACGGCATTCTTGTCGCACAGATCGATCTCGTAGGTCACTCCGTCAACACCGAATGAAACATCCTGTGTGGCAGTGGATTCACTGTCGAAATCATCCACTACGGCGATTGTCACCTTGCGTGCCATCTATCATCCCTCCTCGCGCGTACGGCCATGCTAGCTATGTACCAGCGCGGCACCTGGGGCAGGCTTGTTCCCCGAGATGACATCCGGCGTTGAGCGCGGCGTGGCCGTACGCCTATATTGTCTGTGCCGCAGGATCAGCCGTTTGCGGGGATCCTGGTGAGGGCTTCTCGCAATTGGAGCAGGATTGCCGGGGCGATCTCGTAGCGTTCGACTGTTGGCTGTGTCTCGTCGGAACGGATGGTCCGCAGCAGGTCAGGGCGTCCGATTACCTGTGGGAATGCGCGGTGGGTGGCCTTGCGAACGGACGCGGTCATGCCGCCCATGTTCTTGGCGCCGGTGAGTTCCATCAGCCGTGCAGGCGTGGCCGAACCGCCCTCCTCGTCGCACAGGAGCCGCACAGCGCGGCGCGCGTTCGGCGACAGCGCACGTACGAAACGTTCGAGCCGGGCTCGATCGATCAGGCACTGCGGGGGCTCCTGGGATGTTTCGGCCAGTACAGGAAGGCGTTCGGCGAGCGCGACCTGGGCGGCCAACAGACCCAATTGCAGCTGTGTCTCGACAATCCGCGGCAGATTGAGTTCGTCGGCCATCAGTGCTCGCAGGTGCTGACGAGCGATCGCCAATGCGTCGATATCCCCCGATGTCATGTGACACAGGCTATCTCGCCCCGACCTCAGTTACTCGCCGCCGCTGACGGCGCAAGGGTTCAGGCCCGCCACGCTGCAAGATGGCCGAGATATCCAGGCGAGCGAATTACCAGCCACGCGATCGCTGAGAGGAAAGAGGCCGTGCCGCAGGAAAGCTCCGGCGGCACGATCGAAAGGGGGGCGCGGGCCGCTAGGGGGGTAGCGGCCCGCGCGGGGCGCCAGCAGGGGGGGTTGCTGACACATTGCGAACAGTACGGCAGCACGCCGCTGTAACCGCTGGTTTGTCATCGAATCGAAACCGGATGCCAGCGATCTGGCGTAAATCGCAAACCGGATGCCGGTTTCGGTCATCCCCGAGTAGCTTCCGGTGTGGATACGAACGTGTCGTTTCGGTCTCACGGATTACTCGTGGCGAATATCTGCCCTGCTGCTGACGACTTGCTGTCGTCGGCTATGATCCCATGAAAGCTGTTGTGCCGTAAGGTATTCGCCATGTCGATTGCCTTGAGCGGAGACCTCGAACAGCTCGCTGCGGAATTGGGCAGACTCGTCGACGACGCGTATCGCCGGGCCGAGAAACGCGAAGCCTTGTTACTGGCCGCGCCTGCCGACATTCCCGATACCCACAGCATGGGGATGGAAGATCATGCCAATGCGCGAGCGATCGGCCGCCGGATCTACAGCGAGGGCGGTTCCGAATTGCTGAGGGCGGTCCGAGAACGGGTCGCTGAACTGTGCGACGCTCCTGGCTATCTCGATTTCTGGTGGAAGGACATCGGCTGAAATACGCGATACGGGCCAGCATGGACCGCCGGAGACACGAGTGCGTGGGTTTGTCTGCCTTATCGGCGACCTTCGTTACCAACCATCTCGGCGCCCGGGCGATGCCGTGGCCGTTAGTTGCCTGATCAATCCATAGCGCAACCATGGTCGCTTGCCGATCGTGGCTGAGTATGGCCAGGTGCGGGCGTGTTGCGCTGGCGCTATCCCGGTTGCGCTGTGAGTTGTCCGTACAGCTTTTCGACGAGTTCGGATCCTGGGGGTAATCGGTTGTTGTCGATGTCGAATCGTTCGACGCCAGCACGGACAGCAGGACCTTGTATAGCTGTCATGGCCGCTTGCCGGATCGCGTTGCGGGTGCAGCCGTTGGCCCAGTCGATGACGACCGCGGTGCTGGTAGCGGCGCATTGGCGGGCGACGAAGTAGGTGTCGCCGTGGGTGGGAGCGATGATCGGAATGACCTGGTGATAGAGCGCTTCCAACGTCGAGGTGGCGCTGCCGTGGCACAACAGCATGTCCGCGGAGCCCAGATGCTGGCGCAGGTTCAGCTCGGCGGCGGTAGTGATCTCGCATCCAGTGCGCGCGGCGGCGGTAGCGGCGTATCGCTGTATCTGGTCGCGGGCCGGTCGATGGCGGATCTTGAGGGTGACCGAGCGGAGTCCGGCGTCGATCAACCCTTCGATGATCTGCTCAAATATCGGTGGGCTCGGTTCGGCGACGAAGGTGCCGAAGCTGACCAGCGCTCGGGGCCGAACCGGTCCTGATACTGGTGCTGGTGTGGGCGGCGGCCGGTAGCGGTAGCAACTCAGGGGCTCCCCGGGGTGGGTGTCGTGGAAGTACCAGGGGGGACCGAAGGCGATGGTGCCCAGGTTCAGTGGTGATTCGAGGTCGTCGTGTTCGCGTCCGCGGATCAGCGCCCGTCGTCGTGCTTCCTCGACGCTGCCGGGGCCGGTGGCTGCGTCGGCGCAGGAGACCACGCGGACGAAGGGAACGGCGCAGTCCAGCGCGGCGAGGACGGCTCCGCGTTCGGAGGTGTCGCAGACCAGTAGGTCGGGTCGTAGTTCGTGGATCAAGGTGGTGATGTCATGGCGGCTGGCGCGGCCCATCCGGGTGATCACCTCGTCACCGGACAGGCCGTTGTCGCTGGTGCGGAGAAAGGACTCCGGCCCGGCGCGGCGGTGGTGCACGGGCAGTAGGTGGGTATCGGCTTGGCGTGCCACGGTCTGGCTGCCGCACAGAAACACCGCACAATCGCCGTGGCGGGTGAAGTCCTCGACCAACGGCAACACCGTGTTGGCGTGCCCGAGGCCGGGCGCGTAGGCGGCCAGAATCGTGAGGGTCACCGTGCTGTGGTGCCCGCCGGGTCAGGGTGGGGTTGCCCGAGCGACGAGGTCGCGGTGGACATGGCATTGGTGGTGGTGATCGGGGTGTCGGGGTCCAGGTGTGTGGCCGCCAGTGCGGTCTCGAGGGCGTGGCGGCGGTGCTCGGCGGAGACCTCGGCGAGGTAGGGGTAGCTGCCGTTGAGCAGCGGTGCGGTGTGGTGGTGTAGCGGGTGGGTGCTGGTCCAGGTGGCGAGGGTGTCGAATCGGGTGTCGATCGCGGCGGTGGCGAGCCAGTCGGTGATGCGGGCGTCGTTGCCGGAGCTGACGATCCGTCCGCGCGGATGGCCCAACCGGCGCAGTTCAGCGTGGAACTCGGCGGCGAACGTGGTGAAGATTTCGGGTGGGCGATAGGAGGGGATGATCCGCACCAGCGCGCCACCGGGGCGGAGCACGCGGCGGATTTCGGCGATGGCGAACAGCGGTTCGTCGACGAAACACAGCGCGGCGTGCTCGAAGACGGTATCGGCGCTGGCGTCGGGCAGTTCCAGGTTCATGCAGTCCTGCCCGATGACCTGTACCTGATCGAGTTCGCCGGTGCGTCGGGTCAGGACCTCGCGCATGCCGACGGCGGGTTCGATCGCGACGAGGCTGTGGGTGTGAGGTGCGGTGATCGTGGTGATGGCGCCGGTGCCCGCGCCGAGTTCGACGACGTCCCGGTCGGCGAGGGTGGTGCGGGCGAGGGTGGTGAGGGCTTCGGCGTATTCGGGGTCGTGGGGCCGGTCGCTGTCGTAGCGTGCGGCCAAGGCAGCGGTGTAGAGATAGCTGCCGTCGTCTTCGGTGAGCAGCCGCCATGCGACGCGGGCGAGGTCGTCGAGATGGTGACCGGTGTGGTCGTGGGCGGGGTGGTGCAGGTGGCGGGCGAAGGTCGCCGCGCGTGCCAGACACCACGCCGCCGCCGTGGGCCCGAGGGCGCGCCACGCCGCGGGAAGTGTGGTGAGCAGCGGTGTGAAGTGGTCGGGAATTTCTGCGGCGGTAGGGATATGGGTGTCGAGGGGGCGGCGCATCCACAGCGCGGCCATCAACCGCAGTATGGCGGGTCCGCCGCTGTGCAGTTGTTGTTCGGGCACTGCGGTCGGGTCGGTGACCAGTTCCGACAGGAGAGACCAGGTCGTCGGGTCTATCCGGTCCAGGACGCTGGACAGGTGTGGGGTCGTCCACCACGGGATGTGGTCGAAGTCGGGTGAGGTTGGTATCGGGACCGGGGGCGGCAGTACGGGGGCGGCTACGGAAGGTGTTGTCATCGGCGCGATTCCGATCCTGCTGAGACCGCACCGGCGGCGGCGAGGACCGCTTCGGCGAGCAGGAAGGACATTTCCTCGAGTTCGTGCTCTTTGGCGTTGAGCGCGGGGGTCAACATCACCGACGAGGACTTCCAGCCGACGATCAGCCCGGCCTCGAGTGCGCGGGCGACGATGGTGAGGGCTCGCTCGGTGGAGTCGCATTCCAGGACCGCGACCACTCCATAGCTGCGAGCCGCGACGATGCCGGGCAGCCCGGCCGATCCGGGGACGAAGTTGGTGGCGAACCAGGCGGCGGCGTTGGCGGCCTGGGTGAGCCCGCCGGTGGCCAGCAGCCGCAGAGTGGTCAGCGCTGCCGCGCTGGCCAGGCCGTGACCGGAGGTGGTGTGCCCGTAGCGCAGAAGTGCCGGACCGAACGCGTCACGGATCTCGGGGCGCACGCAGGTTGCGCCCATCGGGACGACGCCACCGGCCATGCCTTTGCTCATCGCGAGGATGTCGGGGCGCGTCGTCATCTCGGAGGTGGCGAATGCCGTACCGCTGCGACCGAATCCGGTGAACACCTCGTCGACGATCAGCAAGATGTCGGCGTCGGTGGTGAGTGTCCGCAACTCGGCCAGGAACCCCTCTGGGAGCGCGATGCCGCCGCCGACGTTGAGGAACGGCTCCACGATCACCGCCGCCACCCGATCCGCGCCCGCGGCGTCTATAGCTGCGGCGAACCGGCCGGCCAGGACATAGGCGGCAGCGGCCCCGCCCGGGGTATCGGTCGAGTCCAATGGCACGTAGAGCATCCGGGGGCCGAAAGGCGCGTCGTTGTGCAGGATCGGCAGGCCTGACAAGGCTTGGGTCGCGGCGGTGCAGCCGTGGTAGCCGCGTTGGAAGGCGATGACGGTGTCGCGGTGAGTCTGGCCTCTGGCTTTCCAGTAGTCCATGGTGATGCGCAGGGCGGCCTCGACCGCTTCGGAGCCGGAGTTGACGTACACGGTCTCGCCCATGCCGGTGACCTGGCCCAGGGTGGAGGTCAGTTTGTCGGTGATGCCCAGTCCAGCGGCGGTTTCGTCGAAATGCGCGATCCGGCCCAGTTGTGTGGTGACCGCTTTGGTCAGCTCGGGATGGGCATGGCCGAACGGTGTGTTCGCGGCGGCGGCGACGCCGTCGAGGTAGCGGCGGCCGTGGATATCCCAGACCTCGCAGCCGATCCCGCGTTTGAGTATCGGCCGCGGTGGTGTGCCGCGCTGAGCGCTGCTCCAGCCGTACCAACGATGTGTATTCATGACGGGTATCCCCTACTCTTCGATCAGTTCAAGTGCCGGTGCAGGTTCGCTACCAGCGCGGCGACGGTGTTCTCGTAGGCCCAGCGCGGCTGTCCGGGTGCGATCGGCGGCCCTGCCCCGGCCGCCAGGCCGGTGAGGTAGGTGCTGATCCCGGTGGTGTCGGCGGGGTCGAAGACGGCGGCCAGGCCGTCTGCGGATAGTTCGGTCGCGGTCGCGCCGAAGGGATCGAGGACTGTCGGCAGTCCGTAGAGGCGCGAATCGCGCGCCCGCAGCCGCACGCAGGTCTCGTTTTCGATGCCGGGCCGACCCAGGCAGATCAGCGCCGCCGCGTCCCGCAGATACTCGTCGCGGTCGTCATGGCGGATCGGATCAGTGTGCAGCACGACATGTTCAGCGATCCCGAGTTGGTCGGCCAGGGTGAGGACAGCGTCGCGGGTCTCGGCGGTGTCGGGGTGGGGCGCGGCGTGCAGGAACCGCAGCGTGAGTCCCGCGCCCTGCTCGCGCGCGGCCGCGACGGCGCGTACGGCCGCGCACGGATCCAGAAACGACCACAGCCCACCGGTCCACACCACCTCCGTCCCTTCCCGGGCGGACTGCTCGGTGCCGGGGCGGAGGACCGCATTTCGTGCGGCGGCACGGGTGTAGCCGAGGGGAATGGTGGTGATGCGGTGAGTCAGGACCCGAGACCGGTCCAGGTCGATGGGGTGCAATCCGCCGTAGGCGGCCAGGTTCGCGATCAGGGTCACGCGCTCGATGTCGGAGCGGGTGATGAACAGCCGTGAATGGGTCACCTGATAGCGGTAGGTGGCGACCAACTCCTGGTAGGCGCGGGTGTCGAAGACGCCTCCGGGGCGCAGGCGGGGGTAGTCGAGTTGTTCGACGGGCACGGTGTTCTCGCTGACGAGCAGTTTTCCCGCGCCCGCGGCTTGGGCCATCCGATCGAGGTCGGGCATGTCGAAGAACAGCACCGCTGCCGCGTCGGCGAGCAACCCGGTCCAATCGGCGGGCGCGGTGACCAGCTCGGCGTCGCCGACGTCGACCGGTTCCTCCGTCGTGGCGGGACTGTAGAGGTAGACCGGGAAATACTGCGCTAGAGCCGTGGCGAGTTCGGCCGCACGCAAACCGATCCCGCCGATACCGGTCTGGCCCACCGGATAGTCCCCGAGATCCAACAGCAGCGGCGTTCTCACCCCAGACCCCCGTATGTGCTCGCGGCCGCCGTCGCGTCGGCGAGATGGTTGATGTTGGCGAACTGCGGCCCCCACACCACCGGGGCGCCGCGCAGGTGATCGGTGTGCCCCTGGGCCAGGTCGCTGGCCACGGTGGTGAGCATCGACCTGGTCAGCGCCAGCGCGGACCAGCAGGCGTTGAACCCGGCGGGATCGCGGGGTTTCTCCGCCGAGGCGGCCACGACATCGCCGTCGACGCGTAATGCGCCGTCGACGCGCAGCCGGTCGGGGTCGGCGCATTCGGCCGCCACGACCACCACCGGCGCACCAGCGCCGATGACGGACAAGGCCGAAGTGAACGCGGGCGCGGGATCGCTGCGATACACCTGGTCGGCCAGGCAGACCAGGACCGTCTCCTCGCACCAGGGCTGCGCGGTCAGCAACGCCGCCGACAACCCACCACCGTGACGAGGTTGCTGGAACAGCACGGCGAGCTCATCGTGATGGTGCCCGAGGTGGGCGATGAGGTCGAGTTTGCTCGCCGAGACCACGACGAGGGTTTTCGGCGGCGGGGTCATGGCCGCGATCGCCGACAGCAGCGGGTCGATCACCGACACCCCGGGGGCGAGGGGGTGCAGTTCCTTGGAATACGGTGCCGCGAACCGTGATCCGGCTCCGGCCGCGAGCACCACCACGGTAGTCACGACGCCGCGCCCGCTTCCGTGCCGGTGCGCGACCACCACGGGCGTATCCCGATTCGATCCCGCAACCCCTGTGCGGCGTCGCGCCCACGCCGAGTGTGTCCGTCTCGGGCGTCGGCCAGGATTCGGGCGAGTTCACCCATCTCGGCACCGTCGGCGCCGAGCACGGTGGGCTCGGCGGTACCGAGACGCCACATCGGTCCCGGGCAGTCTGGCAGGTCGGATTGGATGTTGACGCGAATCCCCCACTCTGCCAGCACATCCGACACCCCGGCGGCGTCGTCCAGACGCACCCACACCTGATGGGTATCGGTGAAACCCGACCCCGCACCGGGCACGTCGAACCCGTACTCGGTCAACGCCGCGGCCAGGATTCGTGCGTTGTCGAGCACGGCGTGGGCGTAGCCGCGCCCGTAGTGTTCGAACTCGAGCGCGGTCACCGCCGAGGCGAGGGTGTGGCCGAAGTGGTGACTGCTGACCAGCACGTATTGCGCTTCGCGCAGCATCTCGGCGATCGCGCCGTCGCGGGTGAACAACATGCCGTGGTGCGGACCGGGAAACGATTTGTGCAACGACCCGCCCACCGACCCGGCACCGTGATCGAGCGGATTGGCGTGCGCGCCACCCAGGACCAGGCCCAGGGTGTGGCTGATATCGACATGCAACCGGACCCCCGGATAGCGAACCAGCAGTTCGGCGACAGCGCCCACCTCGAGCCGGTGGCGCGAGTTCTGCACATCCAGGTACACCAGCGACACCGCCCGGTCGGTCAGGATCTGTTCCAGCGCAGCCAGATCCACCGATCCTCGCGTGCAGTCCACCGATGCCCACCGGTACCCCAGACGGGTGATCACCGCGCCGGTGGCGTAGTGACCGCCGCTGGCCGGAGAGATCGAGACCACCGTGTGTCCGGGCAGCCCACCGAGGCCGGACAGGGCGATCATCATGGCGTTGAGCCCCGAGAGCGGGCGCAGATTCACATACTCGGCGCACGCGAGCCGCGAGAACGCCTGGCGGCCCGCGATTTCCAGTTCCGCGACCGCTTCACCGCCGCGGAATTCCCATACTCCTGTCAGGGCTTCGTTGAAGAAGTACCGGTTGCTGTAGTCGGTGCCCAGCATCGCGTGCGCGGTCGGGCTCATTCGATTCTCACTGGGCACCAGATTGATGGCCGAACGCGCACGCGGGGTGTCGGTGTGTACGCGTTCGATCAGGGTCGACAGCCGCTCGATCGGATCGGTGATCGTCGCGGTGCCGGTGGAGGTGTGGGCAGAGCACATGGGCGAGGCAGCCTTACTCGTCGTGGAATCGGCAGGCACTGGCCAGCGCGGAAAGCTGGTCGGCGCCGGTGTGTGCATCGGGGGCATGGACTTGCAGCACCGGCGTCCCGACGGCGCAGTGCTGGCCGGGTTCGGCCAGGATCTCGACCCCGCAGCGGGGATCGATCGCCGCCAGGGCCTGGCCGATCGCGCCGACGGGTCCGGCGTCGATCCCGTCGAAGCGCGCGGAGACCGGCGCGTGGTAGACAGTGATGCTCGGCGCGGCCGCGTTGGCGAGACCCCCGTCGCACAGCCATCTCAGGTCGCCGCCCAGGTGGGCGACGTAGCGGCAGAACGCCTCGAAGGCGCGCCCGGAATCCAATGCGTCGTCGATGCGTGTGCGCGCACGGACGGGGTCGGCGGGGTGGAGCGCGCACACAATCTGCTCGGCCAGGTCGGTGACATGCTCGCGCAGTATCGCCGCGCCGCCGCCGCGCATGACCGCGACGGCCTCACGCAGTTCCAGCAACGGTCCGGCCGCGGGGGCGAGCGGCAGCGACGCGTCGCAGGTCGAGATCAGCATCCGTCGACCGGCGGCCTCACCGATCGCGCGCATCAACCGTGCCAGTTCGTCGGCGGCGTGGGCGTCGGCCAGTACCGCGCCGGACCCGTATTTCACCTCGAGTGCGATCGTGTGCGCCCCGCAGGCCAGTTTCTTGCTCATGATGCTGGCCGCGATCAGGGTCGCCACGTCGACGGTGCCGGTGCGTTCGCGTAGCGCGTAGGTGCGTCCGTCGGCCGGGACGAGCTGGCTGGATTGACCGGCTACGCAGAACCCGACCTGCTCCACGCAGTCGGTGAACTCGGCCACGCTCAGCGCCAAGCCCAGCCCGGGGATGCATCCGAGTTTGTCCAGGGTGCCCCCGCAGTGGCGCAACGCGGCGCCGGTGACCTTGCCCATCGGAATACCGAGCGCGCCGAGCAGCGGCGCGAGCACGATCGAGACGTCGTCGCCGACGCATCCGGTGCTGTGTTTGTCCACCACCGCGTGCGGGTCAGGCCAGTGGACCTGTTGTCCAGAATCCACGTAGGCGCGGGTCAGGGCGAACGCTTCGGTGTCGCTGTGTTGCGACATCGCCAGGGTGGTCAGCGTCGCCGCGACCACCGAATCGGGAGAATCCGGTGCCAGCAGCACCGCGAAGTCCTTGTCGCCGAATTCGATGCGGCCGCCGCGGCGGCGTTCGAGAAGCGTGGCCGGTGAATCCATCACCGCACCTCGCTGGTGTAGAGGCCGCGCAGCAGGATCCGTTCACCCGGTTCGGCGTGAAAGGCGGTGCGTCCGTGCGCGACTCGGGTGTTGCACAGCAGCAGTCCCGTGCGCGAACTGATCTCCAGGTCGGTGCGGAACGGGCTGCCCGGCCGTGAATATTCCCGCATCCTCGCGACAGCGAGCTCCCGTAACTGCCCCGATTCGCCGTTGAAGGTCCAGATCTCGTTGCCGTCATCGGCCCACCGGGTCCGTAACCCGACCTCCAGATCGGCGAATGCTGGCCCGGTGGTGGACTGTTGCGGCTGGAACGAGGTCGCGACGCGGGTCAGCGCGTCGTTGCTCATCAGGCTCGCCGCAGCAGCTGGGTGGGTGCTTCGTAGGACCTCGAACGCCTCGGTCGCGCGGAAGATCGTGGTGTGCCCGCCCTCGGGCGCGGCGCGTTCGAACCACAACAGCGAACTCGCCACGACACCGATCCCTTCCAGGGTGCCGTCGGTGTGGAAACCCTGCGCGGCACCGGTCCCGAAATAGCGGTGCCCGGAATCGGTCACCGCCGCCGATATCGTGTTGAATCCGTCGCTGTCGTAGCCGAAACGTTGCGCCTCACGGGCATAGATCGCGGGAACATAGGCCCGGCCCAGGCCCAGCAGCGCGGCGGTGCTCGCCATGGCTTGGGGCCCGGACGCGTGCGCATCCTCGACGGTGAACACAGCGAACCCGTCGCGTCGGGCGGCGCTGCGCAAACGCTGCGCCGCCCGGTCGGCGCCTGTGGGGTCGAGGGGAATCGCGACGGGATCGATAGCGGCACGGGTGGTTCCGAAGATGCTCATCACTGTCTTTCCGGGATGTCGGGTTCGCTCCACACCGCGATGGCCTCACGGATCTGACGTGCGGCTGCCCGCGGGCTCGACGCGGTGGTGTCCACGATCAGGTCGGCGGCCTCGCCCAGCCAGTCGTCGCGGGCGGCGAAATAGTCCGGCAGGTGTTGCAGGCGCCACCCGGCCGCACGGTGGAGTACTTCGTCTTCGCTGATACGTCGCCGCAGGGTCGCCTCGCTGGCTTCGATCAGCACCAGGTGCAGCGAATGACCTTGGGCGCGAATACCTTCGGACAGCTCGTTCCAGTACTGCTGGTTCAGGACTGTCTGCACGCTGACGAGATTCTGGCCGGTCGTCTCGGTGATCTCGTGGGCGACGATCGGGGTCAGACGCCGCCAGGACGGCAGCGCCTGGAAGTCGGCGGCAGCGGCATCGGCCAGTTGGGCGCGCAGCATGAACCCGACGAACTCGGGATCGAACAGCCGGTATCGGGGATCGGAATCGACCAACTCTTGGGCGGTCGAGGTCTTTCCGGCACCGAACGGACCGTTCACCCACACGATTTGGGACAAAGCTCCTCCTTCACAGGTGTTCCTGGACCAAACGTGACAACAACTCACCCGCGCGCAGGTGATGGGTCCGCATCCCGACCTTCTGTGCACCGGGCAGATTCACCGCCAGATCATCGACCACCAGCACCCGCGCCGGGGCCACTTCCATCACGTGTGCGGCGTGGCGATACAGGGCCGGCGCGGGCTTGGTCATGCCCAACCGTGCGGAGACGAACACGTGATCGAAACTGTCGGCCAGGCCGAACAACTCCAGATCGGCGGGCAGGATGTCGGTGCTGTCGCTGAGCAGCGCCACCGTGTAGCGGCGACGCAACCGGGCCAGTAGCTCGGCCGCTCCGTCGATCACACGCCCGCGCTGCGCCGCCCAGATCGCCACCGCCGCCGCGCCACGCCCATCGTGACGCGCTGCCAACGTTTCGGTAACCGATGCGCGCCATTCGGCGTCGGTGAGAATGCCCAGCTTGGCGTACTCGTAGGCGTCGGTGCCGAACGCGGCCGCCGCGATCGACCCGGCGGGTAACTCTTCGGCCTGCTCCCCGGCGTGCTCGCCCTCGCCGTCCCAGTGGTGCAGCACCCCTTCCCAGTCCAGCAGGACCGCGTCGAGATCCCCGCGGGGCCGCGTCACCGGGTCTCCACACGAATTGCGGCGAAATCGTCGATGGCCGCCTGCAACGCCGTCTGATTCTCGGCCGTCAACACCGCGAAACCGGTGCGTGAGTGCGAATCCCGTGCCTCGGCGACGATCTCGCCGGGACGTGGCACCACCATCTCGCGCACATCATGTTCGGCGACGACGGTCTCGAGGCAATGGACCGCCACGACCTTGCCGGGCGCGGCATTCAGGAACTGGGTCGCCGCACAGCGCCCTGGCGACGCGGTGATCACCGACTGCGTGTGATCCAGGCAGGCCAGCCACGCCTGCGCGAGATTGAACTCGTAGACGAGTTCGATCAACCAACCGATCCGATCGCCGGGGAACCGCACCGCGCACTCGATC
Organism: Nocardia noduli; assembly: GCF_019038455.1. NCBI lineage: Bacteria > Bacillati > Actinomycetota > Actinomycetes > Mycobacteriales > Nocardiaceae > Nocardia > Nocardia noduli. The sequence goes on along the minus strand of NZ_JAFMPL010000085.1, from coordinate 8,291 downwards.
GGATACGCCTGTCCGTCGTGGATACGCCACTCCGAATGCAGCAGACCGTCTTGCACCGCCAGCGCCGACACCAACCCTCGACCGCCCTCGAGCAGCAGGTCCCGCAGCGGGTCGGGCACCACCGCCGGAACCCGATGAGACATCTCCGCGAACCAGGGCAGCTCGCCGACGGTCTTGGCGGTGATGTTGGTAAACACGATCCGGCCCTGACTCACCAGGAGCTCCACCGAGAACTCCGGGCCGCTCAGATAGTCCTCGACCAAATAGTCGAACTCCAGAACCCGGTCCAACGGCTTGTAGATGCCTTCGTCGGTGCCCACCGATTGGGCCCACGCGTGCGCGATCTCGCCGCGCTCACCGATGTGGCGCACCCCCAGCGACCCGTTGCGGTTGCGTGGCTTCAACACGATCGGGGCCGCCCCGCCGTCGTCGAAGAACCGTGCCACCTCCGCGACATCGCGCACCGGACCGAAGCGTGGACTGGCGATCCCCGCCGCCGCCAGCACCCGACGGAACTCGAGCTTGTCGGTGCACGCGGCCACCGCCTGGTCTCCCGGGTAGCCCATCCCGAGCTTGCTCGCGATCTGCGCGGCAGCGCGCACCGCGTGTTCCTTGCCCGGCAACACCGCATCGAACCCGACCCGCGCATGCCACTCCACCCCGATCCCGACCGCTTCCTCACTGAAAATGAAACGGCCCGTACGGATCTCGGTGACAACCGCATGATCGAACTCGCCCGGGTGCGCAGCCAGCACCGAGGGCTCCACCAGCAAATACACCCCCACAGCCTCAGAGCCGATACGCGCCAGCGCGTCGAGCAGCCCCACACTGTGTCCGATCACCAACACCTGTCGTGCCATCGCGATCCCTCCCTTCATACGATCAGAAATTCACGAAAACCGAACGCTAGAAGCACTTCTCGGCCTCGGTGACCGAAAAGAAGTCCCGCCGAGACGAAGACAGGAATAGTTCCTGTCTTCACCTCTTGCGACCCACTGCCGACTTGACATGTGGCGTCTTCCGTCGAGCGTCGAAGCGCCCGGCCCCGGAAGGTCACCGCCCATACCGGCGGTGGCCCGGTGCCCCATCGGCTCGCGAATCCGCTGCGCGGCAGGACAAGTAGCGATGAGGCGGGAACCCCCGGGCCCCTCGGGATCGCGGGGGCGCCGGATCCGGCGAGGGCCGGGCGGCCCGGAGGTTCCCTATATCCCCACACCCTCGGCTTCCTCCGAGGATGTGGGGTGGTCTCCTACGGTGAACCGGCCGCGCCGACCCTCATCCGGGCCATCAGGTAGTACCTGTGACGGTGACGCCAGGGAATCTGCGCGCGGTAGGTCTGCCCGTTTTCCTGACGGTGGATCGGCACCAGTTGCACACGTCGGTCCCAGACCTCGACCACCACGAACCCGGGTGTTGTCTGCCGCAGCCGGATGGTCGCCGCTGGCGACTGCTGGCGGCCCGTCGTGGGGTGGGTCGCTATCCACGCCGCCACTTTGCGGATCAGCTGAGCACCGGCGTCCGCCAATTCCGAGCAGGCGTCCTCGGCCACGCCCCAGGTCGTGGCGACCCGCGACAGGAAAGCTGTGGCCCGGACTGTCGGGTCCGTGGTGGTGAGGTCGAGGACGGTCGAATCCTCACGCGAACCCCACGTGGATGTCGTGGCCGTTCGGCTCGCGCACAGTTCACTCACGGCGATCACCTCCGAAACTCCGATGACGGCTGTTGGAAGAACGCGCCCAGTGCGTGCTGGGCGCGTGCGGCCTGCGCGGCGAACTGCTCGTTCTGCTGCTCGATCAGTCGGCCGAGCCGGGGACTGTGCAGGTTTTCGTAGCGATCGGTGCACACTCGATACAGCGGCAGCGCCGACAGATCCACCGTGCGACGCGCTCCGTGCGCCTCGGTGACCGCGGCGATCGTGTCCCGGCGCTGCTGGTCGATATCGGTGGCGATCACCGTGTCCCACACCGAGTCCACGGTGCGTGCCTGGTGGGGCGCGCACACGGTGATGCCCGCGTGCGGGTGCCCCATTGCGCGTCGGGCTCGATTCGGCTCGCGGGTCACCAGCCGCACTCGGCGGTAGCCCGCGCCGATACCGGCCTCGGCGACCGCGCGACCGAGGACGCCTGCGCCGAACACGATCAGAGCTCTGTCGTGCGCAGGGGCGCCCCGGGTCAGCAGCTTCATCGCGAGTTCCGGATAGCCGAGCACCTGCGTCAGGCCGTGCTCGGCGCGGATGGTTCGTGCCAGCGCGACGATCCCCTCGACATCGGATTTGAGCGGATGGGTGTGGCGCAGCCTCGAACCCGCGCGGGCGACCTGCCGAAGGGACAGCGGATCACCTACCAGCGGTGAACGCAGCCCCACAGCGATCGTCGCGAGTCGGTGATGGGTGGCCCCGGTCGTGGTGATCAAACCCGCCGCCCCTGGAAGACGAGGGTCCGAACCGGAAATCGGTACCGGGCCACAGGAATACACCTCGATCCGCTGCCCGGTGTCCAACACCATCTCAGCCAGTCCGGTGGGCATCTCGGCAAGCCACTGACGCTGGGCCGCGAGAGTCGTGAGGTGGTAGCGGGTGCCGTCCAGATACGCACACCAGATCGGAGCCGGGCTGAACGAGTCCGAATCCGGCCCTGCCGCCATCGGCGACGACGGCACTCTCACCTTGCGTTCCAACCGTGTGAAGGGCTGCGTCACAGCGCTGGCCGGATCCTGAGCGATCCCTCGAAATCGCCCATCGGGCGCGCGGGGGAGCTGGCGATCTTGCTGTCGCACGATCATCGGATCGCTCCGATCGCGGCGTAGCAGCACCCGCTGGATTCGCCCTGCGACTCGACGGCCTCCGACGAGGCCGTGCTGTGGTCGCCCGTCGGCGAGACGTGGACGGCGGCCGAGGTGGAGAACCAGTTACTCGGGTCGGCTGGGCTCGGCTCGAGCAGTTCGGTGCCATCGAGGAGCGCGGCGACAGCTGCACTGTCACGGGGCCACAGTTTCAGTCCGTGCTCGGCGAAGGTCTCGGCAGCCGCCTTGGCAGGTGCGTTGTCGGCGTGGAGGTGGGTCAGCACGATATACCCGCTCGACAGGGCAGCGATGATCGCCTGCATGACCTGTCGAGCGTGGGCGAGCTGTTCGAGAATCAACGCCCCGAAGCACACGGCGATCGGCTGACTTCGGCCCAGCAGCGTACCTTCGAGCGCGGCCGCATCGATCGCAGAGACGATCGATGCCGGATCGCCGGGATCAGCCTGCACGAAACGGGAGCCACGGTTGAGCATCGCGTGGCCGTGGGCGGTGACGATATGCCCGATATCCAGGTAGAGCGTGCTCGTCCCGGCTGCGGCCGCCGCCGCGACGGCATGCACATTGGGGTCACGGGGAAGCCCACAGCCCACCACCACGAACTGGCGCACCCCCTCCGCCGCCAGCGCTCCAACCGCATGCAACAGGAACGCCTGCCCCGCCTGCACACCCGCCTTGAACGCAGGAGGCAACTGACTCGCGACGTCTTGATCGGTCTCGTAGTTGTCCTTGCCGTACGGCAGAATCGCATCGAGTACACGAGCGGTAACCGGCCCAGAAAACTCCCTGTCGAGGTCGCGCGCGCCTGGGACTGTATCTCGGTCAGTGCCCACCGTTCACCCCTCTCGCCATTGTGGCGAACACGTTCGGACGGCTACCGAATTCGGCGTTCGACCTCTCACTCCAACGTCGGATCATTTCGGCTCCCCCTCCTCGTGGCGCGCCGCCAAGCGGGCGCGTTGACCTCCCCCGAACTCGTCGGAGGAGGTCACCACCGGTCGCAACGGTGGTGCGGGGGCCGCCCGTACAAGGGCAAGGCCATCGGCGGGGTCGAACCCGTTATCTGTGCAGACAATGGTGGGCGGCAACCCATTCATTCGCGGTGAAACAGCGGCATCCATCGACACCCTCCTGTCGCGGTCGAAACATCGAAAGTCTTGAATCTGTGTGGAGTTCCGCGTCGATCGGCTCGGCAGATCGCTGTACCGGTCGAGGCAGGTCTGCGCCGCAGTCCGCGAAGGACGCGGATGATCATCACCGGGTCGGACGAGAACTCTCGTTTCATCGGATTCGTGCGCGGTGACAGCGCCGTGATGTCATGGGATCGACGGCCGGTCTCAACGGACCGCGCGAAAACAACCCCCGGCGCACGTTGGGGTAGACGTGCCGCAATTCGGTTGTCCCGGTGTGTCATCGGTTGAGCATGCGCGGCTTGAGCGGTCTGGGGAACGGCCCTTTCGTTGCACGGCACTGCCCTTGTGTCGCACCTTCGCGCTGCCGTGCCGCGCTGGTGTGCTCTCGGTGACAGACTGGCGGTATGGAACTTGATGGTGCACCGGCTACGCGCGACGACCTCGCCCCGCTGGGGCTGGTCAACTACGGGCATTTCACCTCGATGCTCGTCGAGGACGGCGCGGTGCGCGGCCTGGAACTTCACCTGGATCGCCTGGTCCGGGATTGTCAAGCTGTCTTCGCCGTGGACCTGGATCCCGAACGGCTGCGTGCCGAGGTTCGTGGTGCGCTCGGCGGCAACAGCGGTCGCCACGTTGTGCGGGTGACTGTCTACGACCCCGATATCACCCTGGCGAAACCCGGCGCGGCCGCGAATCCGCGCCTGCTGGTCACCTCCCGACCGGCTGCCGCAGTCGATCCGGGGCCGCTGCGCGTGCAATCGGCGGTCTACAGCCGCGACCTTCCCGCCATCAAACACACTGGTTTGTTCGGTGCCCTGCACCATCGGGCCGGTGCTCAGCGCGCCGGATTCGATGACGTCCTGCTCACCGACGCCGACGGCCGCATCTCCGAAATCGCGACCAGCAATATCGGATTCATCACCGCCGACGCCACATTGGTCTGGCCGGAAGCCGACATGCTCGTCGGCACCACCATGCGTCTGATAAGCCGTGCCCGCGACGAAACAGTCGTCTCGCGTAGGGTGAGCCTGGCCCAGCTCGATCAGTTCGTCGGTGCCTTCGCCACCAACGCCGCGGTCGGCGTGCGCGCTGTCACTGCCATCGATGAGCATCGTTGGGCAGAGCATGAATTGGTGGAGATCCTTCGCAAAACCTATGAATCCATTCCTGCGCAACCACTTTGAGAAGTAGCCTGCCGCCTTGACAGACGCGATGAGAAGCCATGACACGGGGAAGGTGTTCGACACACGATGAAGGCGATGCTGCACCCATGGACCGGGGCAGAAGTCCGTTCGCTGCGCAACGCCCGACGTATGTCGTTGCGGGATTTCGCCGCCCACTTGGGCGTAGGTGTGCGCCTGGTGTCGAAATGGGAGTCCGGCGGCGCCGACATCAAACCCCGGGCAGTGAATCAAGCCGCGCTCGACACCTCGTTGCAACGCCTGGACCCAGACGAGGAGCTGCGTTTCGTCGAGGCTGTCGACCCGGCAGTCCTGGGCGAGGTCGCCCCCGAAGCCGACGTGGTCGTGCAACCTGACCAGGTACGCCACCCCGTCGACGGAACATGGATGAGCTGGATCCCCGGCAGCGTCTATCTGTCCGGGCCGCAGTCCACACCGACGTGGGTCGAAGGATTCTTCCTCGATGTCTATCCCGTCACCAACGCCGACTACAGCCGATTCGTCGCCGCTACCGATCACAGACCCCCACAGCATTGGGAAAGCTCGACCCCACCGACCGCCATCGCTGATCACCCGGTGGTCTGGGTGAGCCACGACGACGCCACCAGCTACGCACGCTGGGCGCACAAACAGTTGCCGAGCGCTGGACAGTGGGAAAAGGCGGCCCGAGGCACCAGCGGTGGCACCTGGCCGTGGGGCAGTCAACCCACTCCGGCGAAAGGCAATTTCCGTGGTGTCGGACCGGGTGCCACCACGCCGGTCGACCGCTACAAATCCGGGGTGTCCCCGTTCGGGATATCGGACATGTGTGGCAATTGCTGGGAATGGACCAGCTCGCCGACCACGCCCGGACGCTACGAACTCAAAGGTTCGGCGTTCACCTCGCCTTTCGATCGCTGCCGCCCCGAACAGTTCAACGATGCCGGCCACACGATGCTCGATGATGACACCGGGTTCCGTTGTGCCACAGTCGATCTGAAAGCTTGAGCAGCTCCTATGCGGCAGTGAGGTTCTGTGATTCCCGGGGAAGTGGAATCGTGCCGCAACGATTGCGCGGGTAGCGCGACAGCCTCCTATCGACACAGCCAGCGGTGAGGTGATAGCTCTATCGACGGCGGATCGGCGGCTGGGCTCGCCCACGAACCAGTGATTGCCCTCGTGACGAGCGCTCATCTGGATTGCCGAGCGTCAAGGGCGGTCCAACCGCCCACAGTGTTGCGATAGGTGTCCCACGCGTCGATGTAGTTCGAAGTGTGGACAGGTCCGGGCAGCTGCGGAATCGCGAACGCCGCCGCAAGCTGGTTCAGATGCCTGGTGATGATCGTGGCGAAACGGCTCAGCTCGGCGGCGATTTCGATGGCGCACTTCGGGGACATGAGGTCGTGTGCTGTGTACCAGTGGCCGCGCAGGCGGATGCGGTCGAGGGCGTACACGGTGGTCATGGCGTCGAGCAGACGGCGCGCGGTGGGGTCGGCGGTCTCGGCGACTGTTGAGAGGATCGCGGTGACGGCCATTCGCTCGGCGCTGGCGACGGCGGACTCGATCGCCGTCGAGTCGGGGCCGAGACCGACGTTCGCGCTGTCGATTTCGGCGCCGTGGACGGCGGCGGCGAGGGTCTTCTCGCGGGCGATCAACATATTGAGCCACCACGGCATCGACGGGCCGGTGGTGGTGGGGTCGAGGGTGTCGGGCAGGTGCAATGTCGGGAGGTCGACTCCCCGGCTGCGGCCGGTGGTGATCGCCAGCACCTGGGTCTCCCCTTCGGCGATTCGTAGCCCTGCGATCGCCGCGAGCCAGTCAGCGTAGTGGTTGATACGAAGGGTGCCTTGCGCGCCGAGGCGGTCCGCGCACATCGCCACTACTTCCCGGGCGGTGTCGGGCAACAGTATCTTCGCCAGCGTCGAAAAGATCGGACGTTGCGGGTCGTCGGGATCGAGGTCTCCGACGCGCCTGCCGAACACGGTGGTGGCATAGATGGCGGACAGCGCGGTGGCCGCGTCGAGTCGCACTGCGTCCCGGTCGATGAGCCGCTTCCCGCCGGGCGCACGCTGGCCGCCGTAGTTCACCAGCCCCGCCAGGGCTGCGCGGGCGGCCGCGGCGGCGGCGTTGGCCAGGTCCAGTCGGCCGTGACCCAGGACAGATATCGCGATGTGGAATCGTTGTGGCGGTTCGAATTGGGTGGTCAACGCCCCGGTCTCAGCGATCGCGACGAGGCCACTGCCGAGCAGGGCCTGTCGAGGCAGGCGCACGTCGTCGAATTGGATCATGGCGTGGTCCATCGGGGCCCCGGCCTTGTCTGGCAGCGCGGTGACTTCGACACCGTCGGCCAGGCCGTCTGGTCTGCGTAGCCGGATCAGGAACGGCAGGACACCTTCGTCGCGGCCTTCGACGATCAGGCGCGCGGTCGCGACCACGATTTTCGGGATCGTGGGGTCGGCGAGGTTGGGCATGAACTTCGCTGCCGAAATGTCGGGTGTCGACAGCACGATTTCCCGGCGCACGGAATCCCAGGTGGCAGTGGTGCGCTGGTTGGCGCCGTTGGTGCCGCCGAGCTCGGTCAATGCGAACACGCCGATCGCCGCGCCGGTCTCGAGATCGGCCAGCATCTGCTGCTGGTAGTCGCTACGGTCACCGAGAGCCAGGATCGCGCCGATCGCGAGGTCGAAGTGCCCGGTCAAAATCGGCAGCAGATGCGGGGACGCGATCATGGACCAGTTGCACAACGCCGCACGCATCCGCGCGTTCGCCGTGATCACCGAGCCATCCACTGCGAGGTCGGCCAGGACCTGCCGTAGCAACGCCGGTCCGAGTCGGGCCTCCTCGGGGTGTGTCTGCCCGGACGCGGGGCGATCCGCCAGCCCGGCGACGATGTCGCGGATCCACATCTGCATGTCGAGGTCGCCGCCGAGGATGGCCGTCCCCAACCCGGACACGACGGGGTCCGGTGGTCCCCAAGCCCGCACGCTGGACGCGATTTTCATGCTCACCTGCCGTTGTTCGGTGACCCGATCCAGGACCGGGCCGAAGAATCGAACTGGAACGATCCGCGCCGAAACGCGGATCCGTGCGACTACGCCGAATGGGAGTCGAAGTTGCTGTCTTACTGTCTGTTTCGGCCTTCTGAGATAGATCAGGAAAGTGGGAAGGGTGGGCGTGGTGGGAACCGGACCGGGAGGGC
>NZ_JAFMPL010000084.1:0-35763 GCF_019038455.1 Nocardia noduli | reverse complement strand
TCGCCGAGCGGGTCGCCGAGCGGGTCGCCGAGCGGGTCGCCGAGCGGGTCGCCGAGCGGGTCGCCGAGCGGGTCGCCGAGCGGGTCGCCGAGCGGGTCGGGTTCCGATGTTCCTGTCGCCGTAGAGGGCGATGAGGCGGCGGGTCGGGGATCGGCGGGTGTCGAGGTGGGCGTGGCTCGGCGGACCGTCGATGATTCTCCCGGGCGTGCCGGGGCGGAAGTGTCGCCGGGTGCGGAGGATTCGCGGGGGCGGCGATCCGACGACGGGGCGGACCCCGATCTTGTGGACGCTGGGACCGATGGTCGCGCGGTAGCGGACGCGCGGGGTGGTCCCGATGGTGCCGCCGAGGAGCGTTCGGCCCGAGCGGGCGAAGGTGTGAGCGGCGGCGTGCCGAATTCCCGCCCGGCCGACGAGCGGATCGCAGGAGCGGCGGACGGCGAGGGCGACGAGCGACGCGGTGCGAACGAACCGGCCGTCGATCGACGTGGTGGTCAGGATGTTTCCGATCTCAGCGGGCAGGAAGGCGCTACCGCCGACTCGTCCGGAGTCCACGGAGCGGCGGCTGTTCCCGAACCGGGGCGGACGCGGCCGCAAGTGAGCGGGCAGCCGGGGGAGCCCGAGCGGCGCGCGGCAGCCACCGGCGCGGCTTCCGCGACGGACGCGGCATCGGTTGCCGCTGCGTCGCCGGCGGCGGGAGCCGGGTCGGAAGCGGAGCTGTTGCGGGCGGTCGAGGAGGCGTGGGGCGATATCCGCGCGAAGGTGCGCGAGTTCGGGGCTGCGGTGCACGCGCTGCTGTCGGGTGCGTCGGTGTCGCGGATCGAGGGCGATGTCATCGTCTTCGCGCATCAGCACGCGCCGCTGGCCGAGCGGCTTTCCGGCCCGCAGAATCTGGCGGCGGTGCAGTCCGCGGTGCGCGCGGTGCTCGGTCGCGATCACGCGGTGCGATGGGAAGTGGGGAGCGCGTCGGCGCGTCCGGCGGCGGCGCAGGCCGGTGGCAGGGGGCGCGGCGCCGCGCCGCCGCAGCAGCGGGTTCCGGCGAGCCGGGGCCAAGCGCAACCGAACGGTCGCGGTGTCGACGCGCCGAACGGGGGCGGTGCGGACCCGAACGGCAGGAAGGCCGCCGCGCCCGCCGCGCCACGTTTCTCGCGGCCGAGTCAGGCCAACAAGGCGCCCGATCCGTCCGGTGGCGGGCCCCGGAGCGGGTCGGAGTCGCGCTCGTTCACGGGCGAGGACGATATCCCGCCGCCGGACTTCCCCGATCTGCCCGACGATCCCGGACCGGGTGATTACCCGCCCCCGGATCCGGGCGCGGCCTACGAAACCTCCGGTGGAGCGGGCTCGGCCGTGTCGCGGCCGCCGACGCCGGAGGAGGAGCAGGAGATGCTCGACGCCGCCGCGGTACCCGTCGCGCCGGAAGACCGGCGTGACCCGGACGAGGTCGCTCTGGAGTTGCTCCGCAGTGAGCTCGGTGCCACACGCCTGGATGGTTGACAACCACCGCCTCGAGGACGTTAAGTTAACCGGAGTTCGCACACCACGGTAGTATGGGGCGTGTGGGCGCGAGCTCCGGTCCGGCGAGGTTCGATGTGATGCCCGTGTACGCGGGCACCTGGAACGTGCGCCGGTCGTTGCGTGCCGTGTTTTGTACAGCGTTAGAACGGTCGGTCCCGGGGCCGGTCGGCGAGGTCAGCCGTGTCCGCGTGCCATGCGCGGCGCGCGGTGCAAAGAGCGCTCGGGCGGGCGAGAGCCCGGCCGCCGCACCCTAAGGAAGGAAACACTCCACATGACCACAGAGGCCTACATTTACGAGGCCATCCGCACCCCGCGCGGACGCGGCAAGAAGAACGGTTCGCTGCACTCGGTCAAGCCGATCGACCTGACCGTTGGTCTGATCCAGGAGCTGCGCGGTCGTTTCCCGAACCTCGACGAGGACCGGATCTCCGATCTCATCCTCGGCGTCGTGATGCCGGTGGGTGACCAGGGCGCCGATATCGCCCGCACCGCGGTGACCGCGGCGGGCCTGCCCGACACCGTCGGGGGCTTCCAGCTGAACCGCTTCTGTGCTTCCGGCCTGGAGGCCGTCAACCTGGCCGCCCAGAAGGTGCGCTCGGGCTTCGACGACCTGGTGCTCGCCGGTGGCGTCGAATCCATGTCGCGCGTGCCGATGGGCTCCGACGGCGGCGCGTGGCTGCTCGACCCGGCCACCAACTACGACACCTACTTCGTGCCGCAGGGTGTTTCCGCCGACCTGATCGCCACCATCGAGGGTTTCACCCGCGATGACGTCGACGCCTACGCGGTGCGCTCGCAGGAACTGGCGGCCGCGGCCACCACCGGCGGCTACTTCGCCAAGTCGATCGTTCCGGTCAAGGACCAGAACGGCCTGATCGTGCTCGACAACGACGAGCACATGCGTCCCGGCACCACCGCCGCGGATCTGGGCAAGCTGAACCCGTCCTTCGCCGGTGTCGGTGAAGTCGGCGGTTTCGACGCCGTCGCGCTGCAGAAGTTCCACTTCGTGGAGAAGATCGACCACGTCCACCACGGCGGCAACAGCTCGGGCATCGTCGACGGCGCCGCGCTGGTGCTCGTCGGCACCGAAGAGGCGGGCAAGGCCTCGGGCCTGACCGCGCGCGCCCGCGTCGTCGCGACCGCCACCAGTGGCGCCGACTCCACCATCATGCTGACCGGCCCCACCCCGGCCGCCAAGAAGGCGCTGGCCAAGGCGGGTCTGACCCTCGACGACATCGATCTGGTCGAGATCAATGAGGCGTTCGCCTCCGTGGTGCTGAAGTTCCAGAAGGATCTGAACATCCCGGACGAGAAGCTGAACGTCAACGGCGGCGCCATCGCGATGGGCCACCCGCTGGGCGCCACCGGCGCGATGATCACCGGCACCATGATCGACGAGCTCGAGCGCCGCAACGGCCGCTACGCGCTCATCACGCTGTGCATCGGCGGCGGCATGGGCGTCGCGACCATCATCGAACGCGTCTGATCCCCACCGACTTTTCTTCACAAGGAGACACAGAGCTGTGAGCGAAACCAACATGATCGGTTGGGAGCAGGATTCGGACGGCATCGTCGTATTGACGATGAACGACCCGAACCAGGGCGCCAACACGATGAACGAGCTGTACAAGGCGTCGATGACGGCGACCGTCGACCGGCTGGAGGCCGAGAAGGACAGCATCACCGGTGTGGTGGTGACCTCGTCGAAGAAGACCTTCTTCGCGGGCGGCGACCTGAAGAACATGATGAACGTCGGCCCCGGCGACGGCCAGGCCCTCATGGACGAGCTGGCCACCATCAAGGGTGCGCTGCGTCGTCTCGAGACCCTCGGCAAGCCGGTCGTCTCCGCGATCAACGGCGCCGCGCTCGGCGGCGGCCTGGAGATCACCCTGGCCACCCACTACCGCATCGCGGCCGACGTGCCGGGTGTGCAGCTGGGCCTGCCCGAGGTGAGCCTGGGCCTGCTGCCCGCGGGCGGCGGCATCATCCGCACCGTGCGCATGCTCGGTTTGCAGACCGCGCTGCTGTCGGTGCTGTTGCAGGGCAACAAGTTCCGTCCGGCTCAGGCCAAGGAGATCGGCCTGATCAACGAGGTCGTCGGCTCGATCGAGGAACTGGTGCCCGCCGCCAAGGCGTGGATCAAGGCCAATCCCGAAGCCTTCGTGCAGCCCTGGGACAAGAAGGGCTACAAGATCCCGGGCGGCACCCCCGCTTCCCCCGGTCTCGCGGCGAACCTGCCCGCGTTCCCGGCCAACCTGCGCAAGCAGCTCAAGGGCACCAACATGCCCGCGCCGCGCGCGATCCTCTCGGCCGCGGTCGAGGGTTCGCAGGTCGATATCGACAACGCGTCGCTGATCGAGTCGCGCTACTTCGTGCACCTGCTGACCGGCCCGGTCGCGAAGAACATGATCCAGGCGTTCTTCTTCGATTTGCAGTCGATCAACAACGGTGGTTCGCGTCCCAAGGACGTGCCCAAGCGTGAGATCAAGAAGGTCGGCGTGCTCGGCGCGGGCATGATGGGCGCCGGTATCGCCTACGTCTCCGCCAAGGCGGGCTTCGAGGTCGTGCTCAAGGACGTCACCATCGAGGCTGCCGAGCGCGGCAAGAACTACTCCGAGAAGATCGAGGCCAAGGCCCTCTCGCGTGGCAAGACCACCGAGGAGAAGTCCAAGGCGCTGCTGGACCGGATCACCCCGTCCGCCGACCCCGCCGATTTCGCGGGCGTCGACTTCGTCATCGAGGCCGTCTTCGAGAACACCGAGCTCAAGCACAAGGTGTTCCAGGAGATCGAGGACATCGTCGATCCCGACGCGCTGCTGGGCTCGAACACCTCGACCCTGCCGATCACCGGTCTGGCGACCGGCGTGAAGCGCGAGAGCGATTTCATCGGCATCCACTTCTTCTCCCCGGTCGACAAGATGCCGCTGGTCGAGATCATCAAGGGCGAGAAGACCTCTCCCGAGGCGCTGGCCCGGGTGTTCGACTACACCCTCGCGATCAAGAAGACCCCGATCGTCGTCAACGACAGCCGCGGCTTCTTCACCTCGCGGGTCATCGGCACCTTCGTCAACGAGGCGATCGCCATGCTGGGTGAGGGCATCGAGCCCGCCACCATCGAGCAGGCCGGTATGCAGGCGGGCTACCCGGCCGCGCCGTTGCAGCTGTCGGACGAGCTGAACCTGACGCTCATGCAGAAGATCGCCAAGGAGACCGAAGAGGCCTTCAAGCAGGGCGACACCACCATGGGCAACAAGCGGCACCCGGCCCAGGACGTCATCGACTACCTGGTCTCCGAGGGTCGTCCGGGTCGCCTGGGCAAGGCCGGTTTCTACGAGTACGACGAGAACGGCAAGCGTTTGGGCCTGTGGCAGGGCCTGCGCGATCACTTCAAGACCACGGCGGATTTCACCGTCCCGCTGCAGGATCTGATCGACCGCATGCTCTTCATCGAGGCGATCGAGACCCAGAAGTGCTTCGACGAGGGCGTGCTCGAGACGGCGGCCGACGCCAACATCGGCTCGATCCTGGGCATCGGCTACCCGGCCTGGACCGGTGGCGTGCACCAGTTCATCGTCGGTTACCCGGGCGGACAGGAAGCCTTCGTGACCCGCGCGGACGAACTCGCCAAGACCTACGGCGAGCGTTTCGAGGTTCCGGCCTCGCTGCGCAAGTAATCCGGTAGTTACGCCGAAGCCCGCCACCGCCTTTCGCGGTGGCGGGCTTTCGTCGTCCGGCGCACTCGCGGTTCGCTGACCAGCGACGAACGCCTTCGGCGCCGGATTTCCCCCGGTCCGGCGACGGTTGCGGGGCGCGCGGCCCGGCCACGATGCGATGATTCCGTGGTGACCCAGTGGCTTCCGCTTCTCAGCTCGCTCATCATTGCCGGCGTGGCGCTCGTGGGCGTCCTCGTCAACAATCGCACCAACCGCGACGCGATAACGGCGGCCGACGAACGCAACAGAGTCACCATCGAAACCGCCCAGCGCAGTACCGAACTCACCAATTCCGCGGCCGAACGTCGCGAACGCGACAAGTGGCGTCGCGATTCGATTCTGGCCGCGGTCTCCACCGTGCTCGCCGTGTCGGAGGAGGTGCGCGATCAGCTCGAGGGTTGCGCCCACTGGAATGCTCAGGACGCCGACGAGATCGACGTCGTCGGTGACGAGGTCGCCCGGATCATCGAGGGCTGCCACGGGACCGTCAGCCGATTGCGGGTGCTGTCGAATCGCAAGATCCCCAATCGCTGCGAGGATCTGCTGCGCACGCTGACCGCGGCGCAGGCCATCACCCTGCAACGGCTCAAGACCGAACTCGACGACGATCCGAGCAGCAAGGAAGTGCTCGACGTCCTGACGCTGTGGCACAAGGCGATGGCCAAGACCGTGGAGCAGGAGACCTCGGTCATCTACGCGACCCGCGCCGAACTCGGCATCGAGGTGCTCAAGGACAGAGATGTCCAGGAAGACGCCCACGAGATCGCTCCCGAACCCGCCCGTGAACCGGTGCCCGCCGAGGTGTGAGACGGTCGCCGCGATCCGGTGAGCGCGGGCGTCGACCACCGCCCGTCCCCGGTGCGACACCACTGAATCGAATCTCCACCCACCCGGCCCGGGAGCGCGCTACGTTGGAGTATGCGCAGGCATAACGGACAGCGTTGGTTCGCTCCGCGTTGTCTGTTGTCGGCGCACGCAGGATCGCCGGTGACGTCGATTCGATGTGAGTTCGAGGTGGTCACATGAATCCACAGATTCGCTCGGGCCGGGGGAGTCGCGAGGAAACGTCGGCCGATTCGTCGTCATCGCGGGGGGAAGTTCGGCAGCAGGGGGAGAATACCGAGCGTGACGAGCCGATAGGGATCGCCGACGAGTTGGAGGCGATGGGTCTGTCCGGCGCCGTCGAGATCGGTCGCGGCGGCTTCGGCGTGGTCTACCGCTGTCTGCAATCGGCCCTGGAACGCGTGGTCGCGGTGAAGGTGCTGTCCTCGGAGATCGACCGGGAGAGCCGTGAGCGCTTCCTGCGCGAGGAACAGGCCATGGGCAGGCTCTCCGGACATCCGAATATCGTCGACATCCTCCAGGTCGACGTCACGGCGACCGGGCTGCCCTTCATCGTGATGCCCTACTGCACGCGCGGGTCGCTGGAACAGCTGATCCGCGATCACGGGCCGCTGACCTGGCAGGACGCCCTGCGCGCCGGGGTGAAACTATCGGGTGCGATCGAGAGCGCCCACCGCGCCGGCATCCTGCATCGGGATGTGAAACCGGCCAACGTCCTGCTCAACAGCTACGGCGAACCGCAACTCACCGATTTCGGCATCGCCCGGATTCCCGGTGGGTTCCGCACCTCGAGCAGTCTCATCACCGGTTCGCCCGCCTTCACCGCGCCCGAGGTGCTGCGCGGCGACGAGCCGACGGTGCGCTCCGATGTCTACGGACTCGGCGCCACGCTGTTCGCCCTGCTCACCGGGCACGCGGCCTTCGAGAGGCAGGCGGGGGAGAAGGTGGTCGCGCAGTTCCTGCGGATCACCACCCAACCCGTGCCGAATCTGCGCGATCAGGACATACCGCCCGATGTCGCCGCCGCGATCGAGAAGGCGATGTCACCCGAGCAGGGTGATCGGCCCCGGTCGGCCTTCGAATTCGGTGAACTGCTGCGCGCGGTCCAGATCGCGCACGGTCAGGTGCCCGACGAGATGGCCTTACCCGATCCGGCGCTCGCCGGGCAGGTGGACGGCGCACTCGGTGCGGGCGAGTCCACCGCGTCGCGGCCCGCCGTGACCGCCCGCCGCAGCTGGCCGCTGACGATGCGTCCCGCGGTATCGCGGCACCCCACCGGATCCGGATATACGACCACCATGCCGCCCACCGCGGCGACGAAATTCCGGCCGCCGACACCCGCCAGGGAACCGGTCGCGCGCCCACGGCTGCTCGAGATCCTGCGCGCGGGCGGACGCCGCAAACTGGCCGCCGTGCACGCGCCCGCGGGATTCGGCAAGAGCACGGTGGCCGCGCAGTGGCGCGCGGAACTGGCCGAGCGCGGGGTCGCGGTCGCCTGGATCGGGGTCGACAACGGCGACGACAACGAGATCTGGTTCCTCGCCCACCTCATCGAGGCGATCCGGCGGGTCCGGCCCGAGCTGGGGACCGGTCTGGATCAGGTGTTGGAGGAACGACCCGCCGACGCGGCCGCCTACGTCATCTCGACGCTCATCGACGAAATCCACGCCAGCGGGAAAACCGTGGTGGTCGTGGTCGACGACTGGCATCGGGTGGCCGATCGGGGTGCGCACCGGGCGATGGCGGCGCTGCTCGACAACGGATGTCACCACCTGCGTTTCGTGGTGACCAGCCGGGACCAGGCGGGTTTGCCGACCAGCCGGATGCGAGTTCACGACGAACTGGTCGAGATCGGATCGTCGGACCTGCGTCTGACCGTCGAGGAGACGGCCCGGATCCTGGTCGAGCGCAACGGTTTCGATCTCACCGACGCGCAGGTCCAGCAGATCTACGAGGTCACCGACGGCTGGCCCGCCGCGATTCAGCTGGTCAGCCTGTCGCTGCGCGGTAATCCGGATCCGGCCCCGCTGATCGAGAATCTCTCCGAGGGCAGTCACGGCATCCGCGAATACCTCGCCGAGAATGTGCTCGATACCCTCGAACCCCGCATGCTCGACTTCTTGACCGCGATCTCGGTGACCGAGCGGGTCAACGCGTCGCTGGCTTCGGCGCTGTCGGGCGACAGCGAGGCCGAGATGCTCCTCGTCCAAGCCGAACAGCGTGAACTGTTCCTCCAGCGCATCGAACACGATCCGGAGTGGTTCCGGATGCAGCCGCTGTTCGCCGAACATCTGCGGGCCAGGCTGGAACGAACCACGCCGGGCGAGCTGAAATCCCTGCACCGCAAGGCTTCCCGCTGGTATGCCGAACATCAGTTGCTGCGCAAATCGGTCGATCACGCGCTGGCGGCGACGGATCTGAAATTCGCGATGGATCTGATCGAGAACGGCGGTATGGACCTCATCGACGGTTCCCGCTTGGCGACATTGCTCGGCACGGTGTCGAAACTGCCGATGCAGCAGGTGGCCTCGCGCTCCAAACTGCTGATGGCGGTGGCGCGAGCCAATGTCAATTTGCAGCAGTCCGGTGCGGCGCGCAACGCGCTGGGGCGGCTGTCGAATATTCTCGCGCGGAGTTCCTCGACCGACGCCGATGTCATCAAGCAGCGGTGCGAGGCCGCGGTACTCGCCGCCTCCGACGACATCTCCCGCGACCACACCGAGGGTGTGCTGGAACGGGTCGCCGACTGCCTGGAACGGCCCGACGAACTACCCGCCTGGACGGTCTCGACCGCGGCGAACCTGATCTCGTTCGTGCGGCTGTGCACCTTCGATTTCGACGGCGCCCGCGAGATCCAGGACTGGGCGGCCGAATACCACGCGCGAGCCAAGAATCCGCTCGGCGCGGTCTTCGGTCTGTGCGGGCAGGGCGCCGCGGCCTACGAACAACTCGATATCGAGACCGCCGACAGCTGTTTCCACCTGGCCTGGGACACCGCGCACACCCGATCGGGCCCGCGCTCGCACGCGGTCCGGGTGGCCTCGGCGCTGCTGGGCGAATTGAGTTACCGCCGCGGTGACCTCGACGCCGCCGATCGACTGTTCGACGAGAGCCACCAGTTGGTGACCAGGATCGGTCCGGTCGATTTCCTGATCGCCACCTTCGTGATCGGCGCGCGGGTCAAGGCGGTGCTCGGCGATCTGTACACCGCGTCGGCCCGCCTCGACGAAGGCGCGCGGATCGCGGCGGATAACGAATTGCCGCGCCTGGCCGCCCACGTTCGCGCAGAACGGCTGCGGCTCGGACTCCAGGAGAGCGCCGCCGACGCCGAACAGGCGACGGACAGCGACGGCGTCCACCGGTCCCACCGGTTGACCGGTGCGGCGGCGCTGGCCTCGGAAGCGCAGGAGATCGCCGATATCAGGGCACTGCTCGCCGAAGCGCGCCTCGGCTCCGACGATCGCGCGGTCCGCCGCGCCCGTGCCCTGTATGTCAGGACCCGCGAGCAGGCCCGTCCGCGCGCGGAACTGGATACCGCGTTGCTCCTGGCGGAATGTCTCGCCGCGTCCGGCTGGGTGGGCGAGGCCACCGGCCTGCTGTTGCCCGCCGCGGCGACCTGCGCCGAACTCGGCTGGACCAGACCGCTACTGGACGCGGGTCCGGGGGTGCTCGCCATCCTGCGGGTACTGCGCAGCGATATGCACACCGCGCCCGAGGGAGCCGAGGAAGTGACGCTGCCAGCGCTGTTCCTCGCGGAACTGCTGGATTGAGAAAACCCCGCCCGCCGGAAAGGGCGGACGGGGTCACGGGATAGCGATTACGCCTGCCACCAGGGGCGAAGCGGCAGACCCGACGCGCCGTCCGGCCCGAGTTTGACGCCGAGCACCTGGTGCAGCTGAACCACATTGCGCTGGAACCCGAGCCGACAGCCCGCCATGTAGAGTCCCCATACCTTGGCCGTGCCCTCGCCGACGTCGGCGACGCAGGCATCCCAGTTGGCGACCAGGTTCTTGCACCACTCGTGCAGCGTGAGCGCGTAGTGCTCGCGCAGATTCTCCTCGTGCACCACCTCGAGACCGATGTTCTGGATCTCGCTGATGATGCGACCCGACCCGATCAGCTCGCCGTCGGGGAACACGTATCGGTCGATGAAATCACCGGCCTTGGTGGTGCGCAGGTTGTCCGGGCGGGTGATGCAGTGGTTCAGGAACACGCCGCCGTCGCGCAACTTGCTCTTGATGAACTCGAAGTAGAACGGGTAGTTGTGCACGCCGATGTGTTCGGTGAGCCCGATCGAGGAGACGGCGTCGAAACCGCTCTCGGCGATATCGCGGTAATCGGAATGTCTGACCTCGGCCAGATCCGACAGACCTTCCTCGGCGATGCGCTGCTGCGCCCACTCGGCCTGTTCGGCCGACAGCGTGGCGCCGATGACCTTGACGCCGCGCTTGGCCGCGTAGCGGACCATCCCGCCCCAGCCGCAGCCGATATCGAGCAGGCGATCGCCTTCCTTCAACCGGAGCTTCTCGAAGACCAGGCGGTACTTGTTCTCCTGGGCCTGTTCCAGCGTCCAGCTCTCGTCCTCGTAGACCGCGCAGGTGTAGGTCATCGACGGTCCGAGGACGTACTCGTAGAAGGTGTTCGAGACGTCGTAGTGGTGGTGGATGGCCTCGGCGTCGCGGGTCTTGGAGTGGCGTAGACCCTCGAAGGCGATACGCCGCCAGCGCGGCAAGGTCTCCTGCGGCGGCGGCGCGATCGGGCGCAGCCGTTCCCAGCCCAGCGAGCGGGCGATGGTGACCAGCGCCAGCGCGGAAGGACGCCGGAACTTCAGGCTGTCCATCGCTTTCAGGATGTCGTACGGATCGCCCGGGTGGACGCCGTCGGCCGACATGTCGCCGGAGATGTAGGCGCGCGCCATCCCGAGATCGCCGGGGGCGGTCGCCAGATAGTTGATACCGCGCGGAGTTTTCACATCCAGCACGAATTCCGAATCCTCGGGACCGGTGGCGCTACCGTCGTAGGCGGTCAACCGGATCGGCATGTCGCCGTCTATCAGCGTCTCGAAGATTTCGGCAATGCTGAGCTTGGTTCCGAGATCCGCGAAGACATCGGACCGGTCCTTGAATGTCGTCATTTGCGTTGCACCGCCTTCGAATACAAATCCAGCAAGCGCTGGTCCGGGTCGTAGCGTTTCTTCAAATCTGTGTAGATACTGCCGCCGTACAGCGCCGCGAATTCATCTTTGTCGTAATACGCGTCGGAGTACAGGGACTTATGGCCGTCGAAGTCGGTCACGGTCTTCTCGATCGCTCGATTGGCCGCGCCCTCCTGCGCGCCGGGGGCGGTCGGCACCGCCGACCAGAAACCCACGTTCACGTAGGTTCGATCGGGTTCGAGGGGGTAGAGCGGCCAGGCGCGCTCGGTAGAGCCCGCGGTCACTGTGCTCTCGCGGGCATCGCGTGCGTACCGTAACCGCAACGGGCACAACCAGATCGGCTCGATCGGGATCTCGCGCAGGAACCACTCCACGAAGTCGGCGGTGCGCTCCACCGGGACCTCGATGTCCTGCACCACCCGTTCCCTGGGCGGATTGCCCTTGCGGGCCTCCAGCTTGTCGCCGACGTGGTACTTGTGATCGAGGGCGATCAGCTTCCAGTAGAAACTGCTGCGCCGGTAGCGCTTCGGCCAGAACCGCCGGACCGTGGGGTTCTGGGCGCCGAAGGCACGCGAGCACCAGAACCAGTCGGTGTCCCAGCGCCACAGGTAGTCGTGGATGCTCAGCCGGTCACGCTTGGGCATGCGGCTGTCGTGCTGGATCGAACGGTAGAAGATGTCCATCCCGGTGTAATCGCTGACCGGGCCCGGTTCGTCGGTCTGCCTGCCGAGGGTCAGGTAGCTCTCGTCGGCGGTGAACACCACCCCGTCGAGATAGTCGACCCGCTCGCCGTCGTAGGACTTCTCGTCCACGATCTTCGCCAGCGTCGCCTCTAGTTCGCGCAGGTCGTGGAAGCGCACGTGCCGCAGCGCGACATAGGGCTGAACCGTCTCGAGCTCGATCTTCAACCGGACGGTGTAGCCGAGCGTGCCGTAGGAGTTCGGGAAGCCGCGGAACAGATCGGAGTATTCGCCGTCGGGGGTCGCGGTGATGATCTCGCCCGCCCCGGTCAGCACGTCCATCTCCAGGACCGCCTCGTGCGGTAGCCCGGTACGGAACGAGGTGGACTCGATGCCGAGGCCGGTGACCGCGCCGCCGAGGGTGATGGTCTTGAGTTGCGGGACCACCGTCGGCGCGAGCCCGTAGGGCAGCGTCGCGGCGACCAGATCCTCGTAGGTCGTCATTCCGGCGACATCGGCGGTCTTGGCCACCGGGTCGACGGATATCACCCGGGTCAATCCGGACACATCGAGTCCGGGACCGGTGTTCTTCGCCCTGGCCCGGAACAGGTTGGAAGTCTTCTTCGCCAACCGCACGCTCGCACCGGCGGGAATGGCGCGGTAACTCGCCAACAGGCGATCCACGCCCGCCCGATGCGCGGCGAACCCGGATTCACGTTCGGCCGACGCGAAACCGGCTTTACCCAACAGACTCACTGCCACCCCTCGACGCTAGTACGCACCATGGCCGACAGCCACCGCGAGGTGACCACCGGAGGAGAAATGTCACGCATATGTTGCAACGGGAATATTGATCGCTGATGACGGTAGCGCAACTGGATTTGTTCGATCGGAATAGCGCCGTATCGCGGTCCGAGCCTACCGGGGCGCGCCGACACTCGCCGGGCGCGCAGCGCCTATGGTGAATCCCGAAGGCCGAGCAACGTACCCGGACAAGGAGTTCATCGTGGGACAGGTCAGCGCCAGCAGTTCGATCGCCGTGGCGGCGGATCCGCAGCGCGCACTCGAGGCCATCGCGGATTACCAGTCGGTGCGTCCGCGCATCCTCTCGCCGCACTACCGCGACTACAAGGTCGTCGAAGGCGGCACCGGCGCGGGCACCGTCGCCGAGTGGACGTTGCAGGCCACCGAGAAGCGCTCGCGCAATGTGCGCGCGGTCGTCTCGGTGTCCGATTCCATGGTGACCGAGCGGGATTCGAACTCCACCATGGTCAACACCTGGACCGTGACGCCGGACGGTGCGGGTTCGCAGGTGACCCTGCGCACCTCGTGGCAGGGCGCGGGCGGTGTGTCCGGCATCTTCGAGGGCATCTTCGCGCCGCTCGGGCTGAAGAAGATCCAGGCCGAGGTGCTGGGAAATCTGAAGAACGAACTCGGCTAGCAGAGCGCACGAGGCGGCCCGGCACGGATACCGTGCCGGGCCGCCTCGCGTCCGTCAGGCCGCGCCGATATCGAAGAGGTTGCCTTCGGGATCGGCCAGGGTCGCCCAGCGGACGCCGTATTCGGCGAAGTCCCCGACGTGTTTCGCGCCGAGGCTCACCGCGC
Organism: Nocardia noduli; assembly: GCF_019038455.1. NCBI lineage: Bacteria > Bacillati > Actinomycetota > Actinomycetes > Mycobacteriales > Nocardiaceae > Nocardia > Nocardia noduli. Next base: position 22,255 of record NZ_JAFMPL010000084.1, on the reverse strand, counting down.
GCTCGATCTGCTCGCGCCAATCGGCGGCGTGCAGGTCCAGGTGCACCACGTTCTTGCCCGGGTTCTTGTCGGGAACCTGGATGAACATCAGCACCGGTGACGCACCCTCCCCGCGTCCGACCGTGGCGAAGGCGGTACTCGCCTCCGGATCGACGGGGCGTTCGAGCAACCGCGCCCAGAAATCCGCCAGAGCCGCGGCGTCGGCGCAGTCGAAGGTGATGTTCTCCAGGGTGAGGGACATATCTCTCCTGTTCATGGTGTTTCGATGGGCCAGCACACTTCGGTGAGGTATTCGGAGGGGTCGCCGGTATCGGCGGGGGAGATCAGGTAGATCTCGTGGACCGGTTCACGCAGCGCGGTGTCGTGTTCGGCGACGTGACTGCCGAGCGCGCCGTAGGTGCGGTCGAAATCCTCGAACGATCCGCGGTGTTCGGTGATCGCGAACCGGCGCGCGGGCATTTCGACGAAACCCGCGCCCTCCGGTGCGGTGAAAGGGGCGCCGTCGGCGAGCGGAACGTACGCGAGTACCTCGCCCGACTCGTTCTCGAAGAATTCCATCGAATAGGTGGCGCCGCCCGGCCCGCCGGGTTCGCGGCCGACGGCGGCCAGCGTCTCGTAGAGCAGCGCGAACGAGGTCTGGCACCAGTCCCCGATGGCGTCGCGAGTGACGACATCGCGCACCGCCAAGACGGGGAAGGCGTCGACCGTGCGGTACCGCACCGCGAGCGGCGCGGCCGGGGTGAGCAGTGCGCGCAGCGACGCCACCGCGTCGCGGGTGCGCCGCAATTGCTCCTCCATCCGCTCGAGATGCGCGCGCAGCGCGGCGTCGCGGGTGTCGGTATCCGGCGCCTCCAATACCGCCCTGATCTCGGGAATGGGCATATCGAGTCCGCGTAACCTGCGGATCAGATGGGCGCGGGTCACCTGATCGGTGGAATAGCGGCGGTAGCCGGAATGCGCGTCGATATCGACCGGCGCGAGCAGGCCGACATCGTGATAGTGGCGCAGCGTCTTCACGCTGAGATAGGTCAGTCTGGAGAATTCCCCGATCGACACCGTCGCTGTCATGTCTACAGAGCACACCCTCCCGTGACGGGAGGGTCAAGATCGCGCGGTCATGCCAGCGCGAAGGTCAGCATCAGCGTGGGCGGGGCGGTGTCGCGCTGCCAGGAATAGCCGAACCAGACACCGGGGGTGATCTCCCGGATCTCGTCGTAGATCTGCGCGACCGGCGGCAGGTAGTCCAATGCCCAGGTCGGTGCGCCGTCGGTGATCGCGGGTCCGCCGTAGACGTTCGCCCGTAGTCCCTCGAACCCCGCACCGGTCAGCCGGTTCAGCACGTAACCGCCGTCCTGGCCGGTGTAGAAGGTCTTGCCGATCCAGAACGCCGGGGCTATCGCCTGCGTGGTCGCGGGGCTGGTCACCCAGCCGTTCTTCACCCCCGTCGGCACCGCGCCGCGCACGGCGTTGCCGAAGATCGAGTTCTGTTGTTGGAGGGTGCAGCGGGAGCGAAGCGAATCGATGGTTACCGACCGGTTGGCGGGATCGATGACACATCCGCCGCCGTAGTCCATCGGCGGATTCACCCCGGAATCGGCGGTGGCCGATGGTGCTCCGACCATGATGAACATGGCGAACACCGATATCAGGGCGGAGAGGAAGCGTGCTCGGTTCGTGTCCATGTCGTCTCCAGACTCATGTCCGACCCGTTCTCGATGGTAGGCCCGGTCGTGGTTCTTCAGATCTTCGGCAATGATTCCGTTACCGATCGGCTCGGCGCGGCGGCACGCGTAGGCGGCCTCGGTGACCGGCTTCTCGGGCTCGGGCGCGGGCGGAATCGCCCCGCGCCCGTCCACTACGCTGGACCACGACACTTTCCGCAGAGAGGACATGCCGTGCAGCCCGGTGGTCAGTTCGACATGCAGCAGTTACTCGCCCAGGCGCAGCAGATGCAGCAGGCGGTGATGGAAGCCCAAGCCGAGATCGCGGCCTCCGAGGTCGAAGGTCAGGCCGGCGGCGGGCTGGTCAAGGTCACCATCAAGGCCAGTGGCGAGGTCATCGCGCTGACGATCGACCCGAAGGTGGTCGACCCGGAGGATGTCGAAGGTCTACAGGATCTGGTGATCGGCGCGGTCAACGACGCCATGGCGAACGCGCAGCAGATCGCCGTCGAGCGTCTCGGTCCCCTCTCCGGTGGACTCGGCGGCGGCGCGCTGCCCGGTCTGCCGGATTTCTAGGGTTTCCGCAGTTGTACGAGGGTCCGGTCCAGGATCTGATCGACGAACTGGGCAAACTCCCCGGCGTCGGGCCGAAGAGCGCACAGCGCATCGCCTTCCATCTGCTCCAGGTGGAACCTCCCGAAATCGACCGGTTGCAGTCCGCGTTGCAGAAGGTGCGCGACGGCGTGCAGTTCTGCGTGATGTGCGGCACCGTCGCCGATAACGAGCTGTGCCGTATCTGCGCCGATCCGCGCCGCGATCGCACCATGATCTGCGTGGTCGAGGAGCCGAAGGATGTGCAGGCCATCGAGCGCACCCGGGAATTCCGCGGCCGCTATCACGTTCTGGGTGGCGCGCTCGATCCACTCAGCGGTATCGGCCCGGACCAGTTGCGGATCAGGGAACTGCTGGCGCGCATCGGCAATCAGCAGGACGGGATCGACGTCAGCGAGGTCATCATCGCGACCGATCCGAATACCGAGGGCGAGGCGACAGCCACCTACCTGGTTCGGATGCTGCGAGATTTCCCCGGCCTCAGCGTGACCCGGCTGGCCTCGGGCCTCCCGATGGGCGGCGACCTGGAATTCGCCGACGAATTGACGCTCGGCCGAGCGCTGTCGGGTCGCCGCGCACTCTGAACGCCGTTCCCCGCTGTGCCGCACTGCCATTAGCTGACACGGGATCGAGCCCCGTCGGATCTCCGTTCACTCCAATCCGACTGGGCTCGACCGGCGTTCAGCCGCTGATCCGGTCGCGTGCACCGCGGTTTGCTGCGGCACATCGCCTGCCGTTCGTCGTGTTCGGCCTTCCGGAATCAGTAGCGCTGTTCGGGCTCGAATTCGACCCGTTTCCAATCGGTGTCGGCAAGCGTCTCGCCGACGGCCCACGCCCAGATGAGCGCGACCACTTCGGAGGGATTCTCCGACGTCGTACCGAAATGCCTGTCGGGCGAGCCGTCGCGGTATTCGATCGTGTACACCCCGACCGGGTCCCGATATGTCTGGATGTAGACCTGATCGGCGCGTTCGGCGATGAGATAGGGGTTCGGGTCGACGAGGGCGGGAATCCACAGGTCCAACAGTGCTTTCGTCACGTACGGGAATTCGCCCGCGCCGCCGTGCGTCACGGTGATGTCGACCCGTCCGGCCGGATCGAGCAGCCAGGCCAGCTGTGGGTCGTACACCGCGTACTCGCGCGGCGTCGCGATCTCGAACAGCAGATTCCGGACGAATCCGATCGCGTCGTACGGACACGACACCTGGAGCACCGCCCCGGTCGCGGCTCCGCCCACCGACTCGGTTCCCAGAAAAGTATCCGCCTCGGGCAATTCGCCGTTGCGGCGATTCAGTACCGCCGCCAGCTCGGCGACCACCTCGGTCTCCGCGAGCCCCTGCTGCCCCGCCAGATACTCGTCCGCCTCGTCCGGCGTCGACGCAACCCCGGACGGCAACAGCACGTGGTCGTAATTCACCCGCCCAGCCTACGACCCGGATGGTCGATGAGGACGGCCCGGCGATCTCCATCGAAATGTCGACGCTCGATTCCGCGGGGAACTACGTCACGTCCGGCCATCGCAGCCGAGGTGACGCTTCGTCTCCGGCCATCGAGTGCCTGGTGCCGTTCGATGTGCGGTTGACCTGGCAGGAGTTCGACGACGGAGTGGATCGACGGTTTATCGGGCGCTGCGGTAGCGGTTGACGCAGGGGCATCCGCCCGCGATATCGGTGCAGTCGATGAGGAATGTGTGACGGCTGTGATCGAAATCGATGCAGTCGAGATCCGTGCATTCGGGCATGCGGCCCACGTGGATAATGAGCGTGCCGTGGCAGTGATCGATCGAGGTTTCGCAAGATCGGCATATCGGAGCAGGCATATATTTTGACCTCCCGATGAGATCTATTGGTAATGCGGTCTTATCACCGGGCGTGCACAGGATGTGGGAAGTCGACCGCGTGTCGGCATATGACGCAATGTTGCTGTCCGGAAAACGCCTGCTGCATGGCACCGCACGCATCGACGCGGTGTGGTGAACTTGCTTCATGGGCATCAAGGTGTCACTCGAGCACCGGACCACCTACACCTTCGACCGGCTGGTGGAGGTGCATCCTCACGTGGTGCGCCTGCGTCCGGCCCCGCACTCGCGCACGCGCATCGAGGCTTATTCGATGCGCGTGACACCGGCCGAACACTGGGTCAACTGGCAGCAGGACGCCTTCGGCAACTTCCTCGCCAGGCTCGTATTCCCCGAGCCGACCAGGGAATTGTCGATAACGATCGGCCTGATCGCCGATCTCGAGGTCGTCAATCCCTTCGATTTCTTCATGGAGGATTCCGCCGAATACTTTCCGTTCACCTACAGTTCGGAACTGACGGCGGATCTCGAGCCGTATCTGCGGCGCGTGGACGAATCGACACCGGGTTCCGGTGCGGGAGAATTGGTGCGGGAGTGGGTGCGTGCGCACCAACCGGAAGGCGCTCCGCGAACCATCGACTTCCTCGTCGAAGTGAACCGCGTGTTGCGAGAAGATGTCGGATACACGATCCGCATGGAACCCGGTGTGCAGACTCCGGATCACACCTTGCGCACCGCGATCGGATCCTGCCGGGATTCCGCCTGGCTGCTCGTGTCGATCCTGCGCGAATTCGGTCTCGCCGCACGTTTCGTCTCCGGTTACCTGGTGCAACTCGCGCAGGACGTGCCATCGCTTGATGGGCCGTCCGGTCCTCCGGCGGATTTCACCGACCTGCATGCCTGGACCGAGGTTTACGTGCCCGGCGCGGGCTGGATCGGGATGGACCCGACTTCCGGTCTTTTCGCTGGCGAGGGTCATATTCCGCTGTCCGCGACCCCGCACCCCAGCACGTCGGCGGCGATCTCCGGCGCGACCGGCCGGACCGAATCCACCCTGGAATTCTCCAACACCGTCCGGCGAATCCACGAGGATCCCCGGGTCACCCTGCCCTACACCGACTCCCAGTGGGAACGGATCCGAGCGGCGGGTGTCGAACTCGACGCGAGGATGGCGGCCGACCGGATCGAACTCACCATGGGCGGCGAACCCACCTTCGTCTCCGTCGACGACCAGATGAGTCCGCAGTGGACCACCGACGCCGACGGCGTGCACAAACGCGAACGCGCCGTCGACCTGGCCGACCGCCTCCGTCGCATCTACGCCCCCACCGGACTGGTGCAGTACCGGCAGGGCAAGTGGTACCCCGGTGAACCGTTGCCGCGCTGGGAGATCGCCATCGTCTGGCGCGCCGACAACGAACCACTGTGGACCCGCCCGGATCTGCTCATCGATCCGTGGACACCGATCGACACCGCGCCCGCGCGGGTCGACACGGTTGCGCGGCAGGATGATCCGGCTCCGGGCGCGAACGGCGCCGACGGCAACGGTTCCGCGACGACCAACGGCTCCGACAGGTCGGTGGTGACCGACCACACCGGCGTCTCCGATGACGAGGATCTGCGCATCGTCCGGGTGGAGGGCAATACCGACGCGGGCGCCACCGCGGTGCTTCCCGGCCCGCGCCGGATACCCGGCGCCGATTTCCGGACCGCCGAGGGTCTGATCGCGCATCTGGCGGAAGGGCTCGGACTGCCGCAGACGCAGGTCCGCCCCGCCTACGAAGATCCGCTGGCCCGCTTGGCCGGAACGTTGCGCACCCCGGCGGGCGATCCGCCTGTCCCCACCGATATCGACCCGGAGGACGATTCCCCGCAGACGCGGAAGGAACTGCTCGAACGTCTCGATGAACCGGTCACCGAACCCGTCGCCTACGTGCTCCCGCTGTATCGCAGGAGCGACGGCCGAGGGTGGGCCAGCGCGGACTGGCAATTGCGACGCGGACGTTCGGAGGATTCTCCCGGAGGCCGAATCGTCCTCGCCGACGGCGATTCCCCCGCCGGTCTGCGGCTACCGCTCGACGCCATCTCCTGGCGCACCCCGCGCCCGCGCCCGGATAACGACCCGCTGTTCATGGGTCCGCTGCGCCCGGTGCGCGAGGATCCGCCCGCGGTCGTGGAATCGGGCCACTGGGAACCGACGACAGCCGTGGTGGCCGAGGTGCGCAACGGGCGGCTGCACATATTCCTGCCCCCGGTGGAGCAACTGTCCGATTTCATCGACCTGATCGCGCGCGTGGAGGACGCCGCCGCCGCGCTCAACCCGTCGGGTTCGGTCACCGGACTGCCGGGGCATCCGGTGGTGCTCGAGGGCTACGGACCTCCGGTCGACGCGCGGTTGCAGAGTCTGTCGGTGACCCCCGATCCGGGCGTCATCGAGGTGAACGTGCAGCCGACCGCGTCCTTCGCCGAACAGGCCGAACTGCTGTCCACCCTCTACGACCAGGCCAGACTGGCCCGGCTGAGCACCGAATCCTTCGATGTCGACGGCAGTTCCAGCGGGACGGGCGGCGGTAATCACATCACCCTCGGCGGCGTGACGCCCGCGCGATCACCGATGTTGCGCAGGCCGGATCTGCTGGTGTCGATGCTCACCTACTGGCAGCGTCACCCGTCGCTGTCGTACCTGTTCTCCGGTCGTTTCATCGGCCCGACCTCGCAGGCGCCACGGGCCGACGAGGGTCGCGAGGGCGCGCTCTACGAACTGGAGATCGCGTTCTCCGAAATCGCTCGGCTCACCGCGAATACGGCGGGCGGTGACCAGCCCGTCGCGCCGTGGCATATCGACCGCGCGCTGCGGCATCTGCTCACCGACCTCACCGGCAACACCCACCGCGCCGAATTCTGCATCGACAAGCTCTACAGCCCCGATTCGGCGCGGGGTCGGCTCGGACTGGTCGAATTGCGCGGATTCGAGATGCCGCCGCATTTCCAGATGGCGATGGTGCAATCACTGCTGGTCCGCGGGCTGGTCGCGCGCTTCTGGCGGGAGCCGTTGCGCGCGCGGCTGGTCAGGCACGGCGCGAATCTGCACGGCCGCTACCTGCTCCCGCATTTCCTGATGACCGATATCGCCGAGGTCACCGCGGATCTGCGCGCGCACGGCATCGAATTCGACGCGAGCTGGCTCGATCCGTTCACCGAATTCCGGTTCCCGCGCATCGGCACGGTGGTCATCGGGGATATCGAGATCGAACTGCGCGGGGCCATCGAACCCTGGCACACCCTGGGCGAGCAGTCCGCCGCCACCGGCACCGCCCGCTATGTCGACTCGTCGGTTGAGCGGATCCAGGTCAGGGTGGTCGGTGCGGACCGGGAACGGTATGTGCTGACCTGCAACGGTATGCCGGTTCCGCTGCTCGCCACCGACAAGACCGACGTCCAGGTCGCGGGAGTTCGCTACCGCGCCTGGCAGCCGCCGAATTCCCTGCATCCGTCGATCACCGTCGACGCGCCGCTGGTCTTCGACCTGCTCGACGCCGGAACCGGGATCTCGCGCGGCGGCTGCACCTATCACGTGTCGCATCCGGGCGGGCAGTACTGGGAGGAGCCCCCGGTGAACGCGGAAGTCGCGCAGTCGCGGCGGAATCGTCGATTCGAGGCGGCCGGTCACACCACGACCCCGATGGATCCCGGCGAACTCCGTGCGAAGATTGCAGCACAGTCGACCGATGTCGGCGCGCCGGGCATCCTGGATCTACGCCGGGCTCGCACCGTTTGGGGGCTGGTCAACGACCGGTAAACAACACGTCGGGCAGCGGAAATGAGGTCGGCATGGTGGCCGATGCGGAGTATGCGGCGGCCACCCCCAGGGGAGGCGCGCAGCGATGAACGACGAAGCATCCGAGGCCGGGTCATCCGAGGCCGGGACGACCCGGACGGACGTACTCGAATCCGACCCGCGCAGCGACCACGAGGACTCGTCGGCGCGTGACGAACAGGGCACCTTATGGAACGCACGGGAAGCTCGCCGAGTCACGGTGCGTGAGCAGATAGCCGAACAGTTCGCCCGGTACCGGGAAGAGAGCGGGGCGTCGGGGGCCTACGACGAATGCGGTCTCCCGACCCCCGGCTACTACGACGAACTCGTCGACCCGCAGGGGACGGTCCGTTCGATGTGGTCGGAACTGTCGTCGGATTTCCTCGATATCGGCACCACCGGTCTCGGCAGGCTCGACACCAGGGTCCGCAGGCTGATCGAGGACGACGGCATCACCTATACCGAGGTGAACGGCTCGGGGGAGCCGGTGAAACCGGTGCCGTGGCGGCTGGATCCGATCCCGCTGCTGGTGTCGGCCGACGACTGGACCCGGCTGGAAGCGGGGCTCGTGCAGCGCTCGCGGGTGCTGGACGAGGTGCTCACCGATATCTACGGTTCGCGCCGCACCATCACCTCGGGTCTGCTGCCGCCCGAGATCGTCTTCGGCAACAGCGGATACGTGCGTGCCGCGCACGGCATCACGATTCCCGGACGTCATCAGCTGTTCCTGCACGCCTGCGATATCAGCAGGTGGGGCGACGGGGACTTCCGGGTCGTCGCCGATTGGGCGCAGGCGCCGTCGGGCGCCGGTTACGCGCTGGCCGACCGGCGCGTGATCTCGACCGCGATCCCCGAATCCTTCGAACATTCCAGCCCGCGCCCGCTGACGCCGTTCGCGCGCGCCATGCGGTTGATGCTGATCGAATCGGCGCCCATCGCCGATGTCGACGACCCGATGGTGGTCGTCCTCAGTCCCGGTGTGCACTCCGAGACGGCGTTCGATCAGGCCTATCTCGCCGCGACGCTGGGTTTCCCGCTGGTCGAGAGCGCCGATCTCGTCGTCCGCGACGGCGCGCTGTGGATGCGCTCGCTCGGCACCCTCAAACGCGTGGACGTGGTGCTGCGCCGCGTCGACGCGGAATTCTCCGACCCGCTCGATCTGCGCCCGGACTCCCACCTGGGTGTGGTCGGGCTGGTCGAAGTGCTGCGCCGGGGCGCGGTGACCGTGGTCAACACGCTCGGCAGCGGTCTGCTGGAAAGTCCGGCGCTGACCGGATTCCTGCCGCGGATCTCGCGCGCGCTGCTCGGCGAGGAACTACTTCTCGACAGCACGCCGACCTACTGGGGCGGCGACGACAGCGAGCGGTCGCACCTGCTGGCACGGCTGGATCGGTTGGTCATCCGGTCGGCGGTCGACGGTTCGACCCTGTTCGGCCCCGAACTGTCGGCCGAACAACTCGAGGCGTCGAAGGCGCGGATCGAGGCGAATCCGTGGCAGTGGGTCGGACAGGAACCGGCCCAGTTCTCGGTGTCGCCCGCGGTGCAGGGGTACGGCGGATTGGCCTCGGCGCCGGTCGGCATCCGCCTGTTCTCGTTGGCGCGACGCGGCGGCTACACGGCCATGGCGGGCGGTCTCGGCCAGTTGCGACAGCGGCTGGAACCGGATCGCGCGGTCATCAAGGTCGCCGCCAAGGATGTGTGGGTGCGCGCGGCGCCGACCCAGGTGACGGCGGTCTCGGCCGAACCCCAGGTCGAGGAACGCCCGCAGCGGTCGCCCGCGATCGTGGAGGCGATCAGTTCGCCCCGCGTCCTCAACGATCTGTTCTGGATGGGCCGCTACAGCGAACGCGCCGAGTCGGTGGTCCGCCTGCTCATCGCCACCAACGACTGTTACCAGGACTACCGCTACCGCGCCTGGTTCGACGGCGCGGAAGCCCTTCCCATCCTGATGTCGGCGCTGGCGAGGACGACCGGCACCATCGCCCCGCCCGCCGTGGTGACGGCCTCGCCCGCCGAAACACCGCCCGTCCCGCAGCAGGCGACGTCGGTGCGGACCGAGGTCGGATCCCCGGCCGGTGAGGAAAGTTCGGTCGCCGCCGCGAGTGTTGCTGATACGCAGCCTGTTCCGGGTTCCGATTCGGTGGATTCCGGCGCCGATCCCGTGAATGGGGATATTTCCCCGACCGCTTCGGCGAACTCGGAGACGGAGGCCGCGCGGTCCCCGTCGACAGTTGGAGAGGATCGATCCGCGACTGCGCTCGGTGCGGCGGAATCCGGATCGGGGACCACCGTGTCGTCCTCGTCCCGGTCGGGTGCGGCCGATGAGCCGCAGTTCCGGTCTGCCGCGGCCGGGCAGGAACAATCGGGTGCCGCTGGTGAGGATCGAGCGGATGCGGGTGGTCAGTCTCGGCCGGGTGACGGTAGTCAAGCGCATTCGGCCGGTAGTCAAACGCAGTCGAGTGGTGGTCAGTCGCAGTCCCAATCGTCCGGCGGCCAGTCGCAGTCAGTTGGTGGCCAGTCCCAGTCGGCCGGTAGCCAATCGCAGTCGCCCGGCAGTCAGTCGCAGTCCAGCGGCGGTCAGTCGCAGTCGGGTGGCAGTCAGTCGCAATCGACAGGTAGCCAGCCGCAATCGAGTGGCGGCCAGTCGCAGTCCCAATCGGGTGGCGCTCAGTCCCAGTCAGCTGGTGGCCAGTCCCAGTCCCAGTCAGCTGGTGGTCAGTCGCAATCGGCCGGTAGCCAATCGCAGTCGCCCGGCAGTCAGTCGCAGTCCAGCGGTGGTCAGTCGCAGTCGACTGGTGGCCAGTCGCAGTCGCAATCGTCCAGCGGCCAGTCGCAATCCGCCGGTCTCGCCGGTGGTGAAACGCAACCGAACCTCGGTGATCAACCCGCCCTCCCGCGCGGGAATTCCGGTGCGGGGGAGCGTGATCCCCGGCGCACCCGTGCTTCGCAGATGAGCTCGATTGCCTCGCGTGCGGGTTACGACTACCTGATGTCGCTGACCCTCGACCCGAGTCTGCCCGGTTCGCTCGCCTTCGCGATCGACCGGTACGGGTCGGCGGCGCGTGCGGTACGCGACCAGCTGTCGCAGGACACCTGGATGATCCTGAGCGCGGTGGATCGGGCGTTGGCCGAGATTCGCGGGAGCGAGGAGGACGGCGAGGCCGCCTTGTCGTCGATGCATTCGCTGACCCTCGCCGCGCTGCTCTCGCTGAACGGGATCGGGTCCGAATCGCTGGTGCGGGACGCGGGCTGGTACGTCATGGATATCGGCAAGCGCATCGAGCGCGGGCTGGCGCTGACGGCACTGATGTCGGCCGCGCTGACGCAGACCTTCCACGGTGAAACCCAGCAGGTGGTCACCGAATCCGTGCTGCGCGCCGCGGAGTCGCTGGTGAGTTACCGACGGCGGCACCGGGATTCGGTGCGGGTGTCGGCGGTCGCGGGGCTGTTGCTCTTCGACGCGAGCAATCCGCGATCACTGGCCTACCAGCTCGATCGGCTCGACGAGAACTTCCAGGCGCTGCCCGGCGCGTCGGGATCGTCACGGCCGCAACGACTTCTGGCCGACGCGCAACGCATGCTGCGCCGCGTCGATCCGGCGGATCTGGAGGCCACCGACGCGGACGGCAAGCGGACCGAACTCGCCGAGTTGCTGGAAGGTGTGCATTTGCGGCTGCGCAAGGTGTCCGAATCGTTCGAGACGACGAAACTTTCGCTTCCGGCGGGTATACAACCGCTGTGGGGCAGCACGAGGGTGGTCGGATGACCGGGCGCGACGGTTTCGCCCGTCGTTATCGGGTGGAGCACCGAACCAAGTACTCGTATTCGGACGAGGTCAGCAGTTCCTACGGCCGCGCCTATCTCACCCCGCGTGAATTCCCCGGCCAGCGCCTGGTCTCGCACGATCTGACCATCGACCCGGTGCCGTCGGATCGTTCCGTCGGCACCGACGTCTACGGCAACACGACCTCCTATTTCCACGTGACAGCCGAGCACACCGAGCTGGTGGTCACCGGGATATCGGTGGTGGACGTGCAGCGCCCGGTTCCCGCCAGTGCGGACGGCCCGTGGGAACAGGCGCGTCCGACGTCGGTCAACGGTCCGCTCGCGGTGGAATTCACCTTGGATCTGCGTCCGCCGGAGATCAGTGCCGAGGTCACCGCCTACGCGGCGGAGTCGCTGACGCCGGGTCGTCCGCTGCTGGAGGCGGTCACGGATCTGAACACCAGGATCCACCGCGATTTCGCCTATCGGTCCGGCTCGACCAATGTCTCGACCAGGGTCGCCGATGTGTTCGCCGCCCGCGAGGGCGTGTGCCAGGATTTCGCGCGCATCGCCGCGGCCTGCCTGCGCTCACACGGTCTCGCCGCGCGATACGTGTCCGGATATCTGGCCACCGATCCGCCGCCCGGCAAGGAACGGATGGTCGGGGTCGACGCCACCCACGCCTGGGCGGCGGTATGGGTGCCGGGAGATTCGGCTTCGGACCGGACCGGGCACTGGATCGGCTTCGACCCGACGAACGATCAGTTCGCCGATGAACGCTATGTGACCGCGGCCTGGGGTCGCGACTACGCGGATGTGCCGCCGCTGCGGGGCATCATCTACACCGACGCAAGGGAGAGCATCATTACCGTATCGGTCGACGTCGCTCCACTGGAGGTTTGAACCCGAGTGCGTGATTTCACCTGCCCGAACTGCGGTCAACAACTCGCGTTCGAGAATTCGGTCTGCCTTTCCTGTTCCAGCCCACTGGGTTTCAGTCTCGCGCTGCGGACCCTGCTCGTCATCGCCGATTTCGTCCCGTCGGGCGACAACGGCAATCTCAGCGGCGAGGTCGACGGTCGGCGTTACCGGCTCTGCGACAATCTGCATGTCGCCAAATGCAATTGGCTCGTACAGATACCCACCGAGCCCGCCGGGCAGCTGGTCCCCGTCGGTGGAAACGGAGCGCAGTTCGATCCGAACCCGTCAGGTTCGGCGCCCGAACAGGGACGCCTCACTCGGGCCCAACGGTTGCGCGCGCGGTTCCGAGGGTCGACGACCCAGCAGGAAGTGATCGAACCGGCTCCGCCCGCCGTGTACGGCACCGGTCCCGCGCTGTGCGAATCATGCCGGTTGACGCGTACCAGGCCCAACGACACCGATACCGCGGGACTGGACGCCTTCGCCGAGGCAGAGGCCGCCAAACGTCGTCTGATCGTGGAATTGGCCGAACTCGGTCTCCCGCTGATCGGCCGGGACGAGAATCCGAACACCGGACTCGCCTTCGACCTGCTGTCCAGCAAGATCGACAAGGTGTTCACCGGCCACCAGAACGGTGTCATCACCCTGGATCTGGCCGAGGCCGACGATCCGCATCGTGAGCAATTGCGTATCGAGATGGCCGAACCGTATCGCACTCTGCTCGGACATTTCCGGCACGAGATCGGCCACTACTACTTCACCGTGCTCGTCGCCGATAACGAAGCGCGACAACGCTTCCTGAACCTGTTCGGCGATCCCGACGCCGACTATCAGGCGGCCATCGATCACCACTATTCCTACGGCGCCCCCGCCGGGTGGGAGTCGAATCACGTCTCCTCCTACGCCACCATGCACCCCGCCGAGGATTGGGCCGAGACATTCGCCCACTACCTGCACATCCGCGACACTCTCGACACGGCCGCCGCGTTCGGCATCGCCTCCGCGGGCGCGACCCTGGACCGGCCGCAGCCCGGACCCGCCGGATTCGACAAGATCATCGAACAGTGGCTGCCGCTGGCCTGGTCGCTGAACATGGTGAACCGCTCCATGGGCCACCCCGACCTCTACCCCTTCGTCCTCCCCGAACCGGTCCTCGAGAAGATGCGTCTGGTCCACGAACTCTGCGCCACCTCGGCGGTCTGAACAGCGTTTTCGCTGTTCCATCGCTTTCGCCGAATTGTCGGACTAAGCTCTTAGCTAAGGAGGTGGTGTGGTGAGTGGCGCAGCGGAGCAGTTCAATATCCACGAGGCCAAGACCAATCTGTCGCGGATAATCGAGCGAGTCGAACACGGCGAGGAGATCGTCATCAGCCGGGCAGGCCATCCTGTCGCGAAGGTTGTACCGCTCATTCGCCGTGTCGACCGCCGTGGGCGTGGGTCGCTGCGTGGACAACTCGTGCTCGGGCCGGAATGGGATTCCGATGAGACCAACGCCTCGATCGCCGACGATTTCGGCTCGATGCCGTGAGTCTCCTTCTCGACACCCATGTGGTTCTCTGGTGGTTGACCGATGACCCCGCACTGTCGTCGGACATCGTGGATCGGATCGATCACGATATGGATGTATATCTCAGTGCCGCGACCCTGTGGGAGGTGGCGATCAAGCAGGCGACAGGGAAACTCGCGGGACCCAGCGACCTTCCCGAACGCATCAGGGACAGTGGTTTTCTCGCACTCCCGATCAGCCACGAACACGCGATCGTAGCTGGGCGATTGCCCCCCTTGCATCGTGACCCGTTCGATCGGATATTGGTCGCGCAGGCACGGTGCGAGGGGCTGACGTTCGCGACCCGTGATCCCTACTGTCAGAAATACGACGTCGCGATCTTGGCCGTCTAGAACTCAGGCGCGCAGGCGTTCGCGGCGGAGCTGGTCCACCTCGGGGAGATCGAGGGGGGCCAGTTCGTCGACGCCGAGGGCGCGGCGCAGCAGCAGGTCGGCCAGTTCCGGGTTGCGGGCCAAGGCGGGGCCGTGCATATAGGTGCCGAGGACCGAACCCTGGACGACGCCCTCCAGACCGTCGCCGACACCATTGCCGACCCCGCGGGTGACGCGAGCGAGACCGGTCGCGTCGCCGCCGAGTTTCGTTCCGCCCCTGTGGTTCTCGAAACCGGTCAATGCGGCGGTGAGGCCGGGCAGCAGCGGGGTCGTCGTGACCTCGCCGATGGCGCGCTTGGACTGCGGGGACGTGGTGACATCGATCAGGCCGACGCCGTCGACCCGTTCGCCGGTCGACGTCTCGTACCACTGGCCGAGCACCTGGATCGCGGCGCAGATGGCAAGAACCGGAACACCTTTCGCGGCCGCCTGCTGCAAACCCGGATAGCGTTGCAGATGCCGGGTCGCCAACCGCTGCGCCGAATCCTCCGCACCGCCGAGGGTGTAGATATCCAGCGATTCCGGCACCGGGTCGGGCAACGTGATCTCCACGATCTCGGCGTCGTAGCCGCGCATCCGCGCACGCTGACGCAGGACCAGCGCATTGCCGCCGTCGCCGTAGGTACCCATCACATCGGGCAGCACCAGCCCGATCCGCACGGTCGATTCACTCATGACTTCGCCTCGAGGTCGCGGTTCAGATCCCGGAACGCGGTGTAATTCGCGAGTACTTCCACATGGCCCGCCGGACAGGACGCGATGGCCCGCTTCGGATCGGCCACGGTCGTGTGCTCCACCCCCGCATAGGTGAGGCGGACCGCGAGATCGGTGGCCCGCTCACCGGACGCCACCACCTGCACACCCTCGAAATGCTCGAAACGCACGTCCCACAGCCAGGACAGATCCTCACCGTCGGGCACCTGCCCGTTCACCGCGATCACCAGCCCCGCCGACGACGGTTCGATCATCGACAGCGCCTCCTGCCAGCCCGCCGGATTCTTCGCCAGCAACAGCCGAGCCGCGTGCTCGCCGACCTGCACGGTCCGATAGCGGCCCGCGATCTCACGCACGGTCCCCGCGGCCGCGGCAGCCTGCCCGGCATCGGCGCCGAGCGCGACCGCGGCGGCCACCGCCTGCGCCGCGTTACCGCGATTCGCCTTGCCCGGCAACGCCAGCGTCAACGGCAACCGGACACCGTCCGGGCCGCGCAACTCCTCGCCGTCGAGCCACCAATTCGGTTCCGGCCGTTCGAAATCGGTGCCGGTACTGCGCCAATGCGCGCCCTCCCACACGATCGGCTCACCACTGCGCGGACAACTCGTCGCGTCCATGGCCCAGCCGCCGCCCGCCGCCACCCACACCACATTCGGGTGGTCGTAGGCGATCGAGGCGACCAGCACATCGTCACAGTTGGCGATGACCACGGTATCGGGATGTTTCGCCAGCCCGGCCCGCAGACGGCGCTCGATCATATTGATCTCGCCCACCCGATCCAGCTGATCGCGGCTCAGATTCAACAACACCACCGCCGCCGGAACCAGCGAATCGGTGACATGCGGCAGATGCAACTCATCCACCTCGATCGCCGCCAACTCGACACCCGGATGCGCGCTCAACGCGGCGACGATCCCGGCGTCCATATTCGCGCCGTCGGCCTGGGTGGCCACCTCGCCCAAGGTCGCCAGCGCCGCCGTCGTCATCCTGGTCGTGGTGGACTTGCCGTTCGTGCCGGTCACCAGCACCGTGCGCCTGCCACGGCCCAGCTGATCCATGATCGACGGATCGATTTTCAGCGCGATCAGCCCGCCGATCATCGACCCCTTGCCGCGACCCGCTCGCTGCGACGCCCACGACGCTGCCGCCGCGGCCCGCAGGGCGATACGCCCACGCACCGAAATCTCTGCCACGCCGTGAGCTTACTGTCACTTGGCGGCCCGGGGGCCGCGGGTTCGCGGTGACATTGGCGGCCGGGGCCGCGGGTTCGCGGCCCCTTTTTGTCTCGCGTCCGAGCGGTCGAGACTCGCGACTTCGTCGCATGCGCTTCGACCGCTCGGACGCGAGACGGGCCGCGAACGAGGGCGCTCGTAAGGCTCGCGCCCGTGGTGGGGGCGTATTGATCTGTGGCGGAGATCGGGTGATCGGCTTGGATCATCGGGTGGGGGACGAGGTCGGCGTCGCGGACGAGGTGGGCGCGGGTTGACGCGCAGGGGCTCGCTGTGGCGGGGGATGACGAAGATCACGCCCACGACGGGGCGGATGGGATGCTCGGGTAGCCATCGGTGCGGCGGGTGTCGAGGGCGTTCGTGGGTGCTCGACTCCCTCCACACTCGCTGACGACTTCGGCGGGTGCCGGGGGCGTTCGTGGGGTGCACCGATCGGCTTCCTCCACCTCGCAGACGGCTGCGGTGCGGTTGTCGACTGGTTCGGAGCGGGACGAACGCCGCTCACACCGCCCGGTCGAACAGATTGGGCTGCCCGGTGGCGTAGCGGTCGGCGTCGATCTGGCGCAGCGGTTCCAATTCGACGGCGCGGTACATCTCGAACATGCGGCAGCGGGCCGCGTTCGATCCGGCGACGTCGAGCAGGGCGTTCACGGCGGTGCGCGCGGATTCGTTGGCGCCCTCCATGGTGGCGAGATCCACGTTGGTGCGCACGTAATCACCGGCGAGGAACAGATTCTCGATCGTGCCGTGCGACTCGGGGCGGTACTCCCAGGAACCGGCGGTATTGATGAGCAGCGGATCGGCGTTGGCGTTGCGGCCCTGGGCGGCGTTCCAGGTGATGCCGGGATCGAGGAACCAGGAATGCAGATCGGCGTCGCGCAGGGATTCGCCGTTGTCGTCGAGGTGCTGACGCATCTGCGCCCAGACCTCGCGCGCGATCTCGTCGGGACTGCACTCCTTGGCGGTCTTGCCGTAGAGCACACCGGGGGTGTTCCAGTCGGAGATGTCGACCGAGAGGCAGTCCTGCACGGTGCCGTCGCCGTACTGGGGCAATTTGCGTGACCAGTGCTGATTCTGGCTGATCGAGGTGAGTGACCACGGCGCGTCGATATAGGCGGTATGGCCCCGCGAGATATCCGACGGCGTCCGCAGGTAGAACTGGATGCCCGTCATCCAATCGACGAAAAGCCGGTCCATCGACGCCAATTCCGGCTGCAATTCGAGAACGGCGGGTGACCACAGGGTGCGGGCGATCTCGGCGGGAAGCGCGACGACGAAATAATCGGCCTCCACCGTGCGAGCCCCGGCCGCGTCGACGATGCGCGCCCCGGCGATCCTGCGGTCGCGCACCTCCAGTCCGCGTACTTCCGCGCCGAGCGCGAATTCGACCCCGAGTGCGCGCAGACGTTCGGTCCACGGGTCGATCCACGCGGCATTGGTCGGGCCGTTCAGCACCCGGTCGAGCGCGCCGTCGTTACCGACCTCGAACGGGTTGCCGAGGAACTGTTCGCCCATGGTGCCGATGGTGCGCACACTGGCGACATCCTCCTTGGCGGCGACCATGATGCTGGTCAGCGCCCGCGAGAGCAGTGCGCGGAATTCGTGGGAACGGCGGTGCGCGCCGACGAAGTCGTGCCACGCCGTCCCCTCCCACTGACCGAGTCGCCTGGCATCGGAACTGGTGTTGAAGACGAGCAGGCGATTGGCGAACCACAGCCCTTCGGGCGCGGGCAGTTTCAGCGAGGTGGAGATCGCCGCGCCGACGGTCTCGAGGAATGCCTCCGGTGTCGGTTCGGTGCGAGCGTGTGGGCCGAGCGGCAGCGTGCGGAAGTCGTCACCGTCGCGCCGGGCGAAACGGGCTTCCGGCACGGCGAGCAGATTGTTCCAGACGCCGTCCGGGTTGCCCGCGAACGGAATGCGCCGCATGGTGTCCGGAATGTGCTGGTAGAAGCCGGGGAAGAAGCGGAACCCGTGTTCTCCGGGCAGATCGGGCCGCCCGCCGGAGCCGGTGCCCGGCACGGGAATGCTCCGCGCTTTCCCACCGATGGCACGTCGCTCGTACACGGTGACCTGGAATCCGCGTTCGGCCAGTTCGTGGGCGGCGGTCAATCCCGCCACCCCACCGCCGAGTACCGCGACGCGTCGACCGGGCTGCGCGCCCGCCGACGCCGGTCTCATCGCGCCTGCCGAAAAACCGCCTGCTGTCGCGACTCCAGCAACGCCCACTGCCACCGTGCCGCGAATCATCGATCTCCGCGAGACGGCCCATCGTTTGTCTGCCATGCGCTTCTCTGCTGCCTAAGCCTTCGGGGGACCTACCTGCACCGCCGCACCCACCATAAAGTGGCGACTCCGAGTCGACCGATCCAACCCCGGACGCCGCCCGCGGGCCACCGTCGGTATGAAGCATCGACGGGCCGCGCGAGTACGGGCGTCCAGAGAGTACCGCCGAGCGTCGCGCCCCATGGCGACTTCGCGCCATTCGCTCGAGGCGAACCCCTTCGAGGGACGGCTCACCGGACCTCGGTGAGGGTGCGTTGCGCGCTGATCACCGACCCGTACGGACCCCGGTACCAACGGACTTCGACGCGATGACCAGGTGCGATCCAGTTCAGATGGAGGCGGCCGGGACGGCAGTGGCGTTCGGGACGGCAGCGGCGGTCGGGACGACGGCGGGAACCGGAACGACAGCCTCCTTCGCCCCCGACGACCGCGCGGAAGTGGCGACGAACGCACCCCCGATCACCACGACCCCGCCGACCAGCGAGGTGACGGTGGGTGTCTCGTCGAGGAATGCCCACGCGGCGGCGATGCCGACGACGGGGACGAGCAGGGAGAAGGGGGCGACCATGCCGGCGGGGTAGCGGCCCATCAGGTAGGTCCACAGTCCCGAGCCGACGATGGTCGCGAGGACGGCGATGTAGGCCAGGGCGGCCAGCGCGGGCCAACCGGTGCCGGAGAACGAGGCGACGAGATCGCGCGGGCCGGTGGCGGGGCCTTCTGTGACGGCGGACAGCAACAGCAGCGGCACCGGGGGCACCACCGCGATCCAGAGCGTCAGGTGCAGCGGGTCGAAGCCGGGGGAGGTGCTGCCCGCCATGCGCGCTCCGATATTGCCGAACGCCCAGCCGAGTCCGCCGGCGAGGGTGAGCAGCACCGGCAGCAGGGTCGCGTGTTCGAGGCGGTCCCAGCCGATGACGGCCATTCCGGCCAGCGCGACGCCGATTCCCGCGAGCTGTGCCGGGCGGATCCGTTCGCGCAGGAAGACTGTGCCGAGCAGCACCGTGAACGGGGCAGAGGATTGCAGTACCAGCGAGGCGAGGCCGGTCGGCATGCCGGTGCGCATCGCGGTGAACAGGAACGCGAATTGCAGGATGCCGAAACCGGTGCCGTACAGCAGGATCCAGCGCCATTTCACCCGGGGACGCGGGACGAACAGCAGCACGGGGATCGCGATGACGGCGAATCGCAGCGCGGCGAAGAAGAAGGGCGGGAAGTGATCGAGGCCGATGCGGATGGCGAGGAAGTTCAGGCCCCAGAGCAGGACGACGGTCAGTCCGAGTAATCGGTCGCGGGTGGTCACGCCTCCCATCGTCGGACCGAAAATAGATCAGAACAATCGAATTAATATGGAGTATCCATGTAGTAATGCTTCACATTCGCGGCGGTGGCGAGAGGGCGGTGGCAAGAGGGTGATGTCGGTGGAGCGGTTGCGTGTCCTGCGCGAATTCGCCGATCGCGGCACCGTCGGCGCGGTCGCCTCGGCGCTGTCGATGACCCCGTCGGCGGTGTCGCAGCAGCTCAAGGTGTTGGCGCGGGAGGCGGGCGTCGCCCTGCTCGAACCCGACGGCAGGCGGGTCCGGCTCACCGACGCCGGACACGCCCTGGTGGTTCGCGCCGACGAGGTGCTGGCCGCCATGGACCGGGCGGTGGCGGAGATGGCGCACTATCGCGGGTCACCGCGCGGGCGGGTGCGGGTCGCGGTGTTCCCGTCCGGTGGGGCGCTGCTGCTGCCGCATGTGCTCACCGCGATGGCGGACAGCGGCGTCGACGTCCTCGCCAGTGACGAGGATGTGCCGCCCGCGGGAGTCTCCCGGTTGCTGGCCGATTACGACATCGTGCTCACGCACCGCGACGAGCGCGCGCCCTCGGTCTCGGGCGCGCGCGTGGCGGCCCGGGTGCTAATGCGCGAACCGATCGACGTGGTGGTCGCCCCTAGCCATCGGCTGGCCGGGAAATCCTCGGTGACCCCGGCGGAATTGGCGCAGGAGTCGTGGATCAGCGTCCGCGGTGGGTTCCCGGTGGACGACGTCCTGCGCTCGATCGCGACGGTGACCGGGGTGGAACCGCGAGTGGTCCAGCGTCTCAACGACTTCCGTGTGATCGAAACGGTGGTCGCGGCCGGTTACGGCGTCGCGTTGATGCCGCGTTTCGCCGTCGTGCACCCGGGCCTGGCCGTGCTGCGACTCTCCGGTGTCCGCGCGGCGCGCGCCTACGAACTGGCTACGCGTCCGCACGCGGGGAAGCGGCCCGCGATCGCCTCGGTACTCGGAGCTTTCCGCACCGCGGCGGCACTGGTAACCGAGAAATAGCGAATGGCCCGGCATTCGAGACGCCGGGCCATTCGCGAGAACCGCGCTCAGTACACGCCGGGCGGGCCCTGCTGCCGGTACTGCTGCGCGCCGATGTAGCCGAAATCGTCGGCGACCATCGCCGCGAGTTCGAGCAGGGCGCGCCGGGTCGGCTTGCTGACCAGTTCCAGGTCGATCTCCGCGCCCTCGGCCAGATGATCGTCGAACGGGACGACCTGCACCGCCCTGGTGCGATCGAGGAAAAGCCTGCGCAGCTGTTCGAGGTCGATGGTGGAGGCGCCACGTCGAGAAGCGTTGACCACCACCACGGTTCGCTCGACGAGCTTGTTGTAGCCGTGGTGTTCGAGCCAGTCCAGGGTCGCCGACGCGCTGCGCGCCCCGTCGATGGCGGGAGAGGTGACCAGGACCAGCGAACTGGCCATGTCCAGCACGCCGGACATGGCCGAATGCATCAGTCCGGTACCGCAGTCGGTGAGGATGATGTTGTAGAAGGATTGCAGTATGCCGATGGCCTTGCGGTAATCGGCTTCGCTGAACGCCTCCGAGACGGCCGGATCCTGTTCCGAGGCAAGCACTTCCAGTCGGCTCGGCGCCTGCGAGGTGTGCGCGCGGACATCGGAGTACCGCGAGATCTGCTGGTCCTCGAGCAGATTGCGGACCGTCGAACGGGTCTGCCGCGGCACCCGGTGCGCGAGGGTGCCGAGATCAGGATTGGCGTCGATCGCGATGACCCGGTCGCCGCGCAGCGACGCGAAGGTGGAGCCGAGGCCCACCGTTGTCGTCGTCTTGCCGACGCCGCCCTTGAGCGAGAGGATCGCGATCCGATAGTCGCCGCGCACAGGCTGATTCACCCGGTCGACCAGATCGCGGTGCACGATATCGGCCGAGGATTCACCCGGATTGATCGCACCGCCGGACGCCTTGTGCAACGCCCGCCGCCATCCGCTGCGCGGGGCGCGCCTGGCTCGCTTGAGCAGATTCAGGTCATTGACCGAATGACCGGGCTGACCGGGTTGCTGCATATGTTGCGGCTGGAACGCTCCCTGCTGCGGCGCGTATCCGGGCGGTCCGCCCTGCCACACCTGGCCGGGCCCGGTCTGGCCGATCGGCCCCGGCGCGTTCGGGGGCGCGTTGAAACCACCGGGTACGTTGGGGCCGGGCGGGTTCGGACCGGGAGGTCCACCGGGACCACCGGGCGACTGGTACAT
>NZ_JAFMPL010000083.1:0-36422 GCF_019038455.1 Nocardia noduli | reverse complement strand
GGATTCGGGCGGGCAGGGACATCGGCTTCCTTTCGTAGGTGTATCACGTACGCCTACGTCAAGTATGCGCGTACCTTGTACGCTGTCAACCCGTGCCACGTCCTCGTTCCCTGACCACCGCCGATCTCGCCACCGCCGCACTCGCCGTGATCGACCGAGACGGGCTCGCCGCGCTCACCATGCGGGCGGTCGCCCAGGAATTGCGGATGGCGACCATGGCGCTGTACCGCTACGTCGCCGACCGAGAGCAGTTGGAAGTGCTCGTCGTCGACCTGGTGATGGACCCGCTCGACCTGTCATTGCCCGCCGGAACCGACTGGCGCGACCGCCTGTCGCTGCTGCTGCACCGCATGCGAGACGCGGTCGCCGCACACCCCGAAACCGTCCCCCTCGTCCTGCGGCACCGGCAGGCGTCGGTGGCGACCATGCGCTATATCGAGACCGCGTTGTCGGTCCTCACCGACGGCGGATTCGACGGCGCGGACCGGGTGATCGCCCAGCGCGCGATTATCTCGTTCCTGCTCGGTTTCCTCCAGAACGAGCACTACGCCTCCCTGCGTGGTCCGGGAACGGCGGCGATGGCGACGATGTCGCCCGACGAGTTCCCCCTTCTGGTTCGCACGGCGGGACAGGCGCGTTCGATGTCCGCCGACGACGAATTCCGCGGCGGTGTCGAGATACTGCTGCGCGGACTCCGAGCGGTCGGCTGACCTCACGGGAACCGGCGCTCTCGGCAGAAGGGCGTCCGGACCCGGCAATCGAACACTCAGGACTCCCGCATCGCCGCGAGGGCCGCACGCGCGGCGGCGATGACCAGCGGCCACTGCGGATCGTCGAGATATTCGGAATCCCCGACATTTCCGAGACGCTCGATCATCGGACCCAGCACCCGATCCAGCTCGATCAGCCGGTCGACCTCGGGTCCGTCCACCAGGACCGCCCCGATCGTGGAACGCGGGTCCGGGCAGACCACGCAGTCGTCGTAGAGGATATGTATGGACAGATCCAAATCGTCGTAGAAACCTTCGTGCGGAAACTGTCGCTCGATCCACACCCTGCGTTGATACACCGGATCCGCCAGCGATTCGAGCGCGTGTTCGACGTACATACGCATCTGCGGAAATTGAATATCGCTCACGGTCGGAGTCCCCTTCGTTTCTGACCGCACCCTCGACTATGCGAATGAATTGGCGAGCCGACGCAGGTAGATCGGGCCGATACGTCCGCGAACGCCGCCGAACTGTCTCACCCGTGCGACACGGCCGATCGTGCCAGCGCTCGGTACAGCCAGTGCTGGGCGGCTCCCGCGGTCGTCGTTCCGGTGAAGACGCTGGTCAGTGCCCAATACCGCTGGATTCTCGGGTCGGAGTCATCGGCCGCTTCGAGCAGTCGACGCCGGAAGCACGGTGTGTCGCGTTCGCCTTTCGCGGCGGTGTGCGCGGCGAGGAAACGATCGAGTTCGGGACCGGGGCGCGGCTCGACCCGGGCCAGGACCAACGGTCCGACGACCTCGCAGGCTTCGGCGACACCCTCGATCAGCTCCCGTCTGTCGCGGACCGTCCCATCGGTTCGCCAGAGCTGACGGGATATCACGTGGGCGAACGCGGGATCGGTGACGGCGGTGGCGAGTTCGGCGTAGGCGAGGATCTGGCGGACGGTGGGATCGGCGGGCGGGGCCGGGATATTCATCTCCACGAACCCGTCGAACATCGCGGGAGGCATAGGGGCGAGCAGTCGCCGCCAGAGCGCGACGAGACTGTCGTAGGCGCCGTGACGGTCCTGGATGATTGTGAGCAGGTCAAGGCGAGCGTTTCGCTCGTCCTCCTCCGCGCTCTCCAGGGCGAGTAGCGCTGCTCGCCTCCAGGTCAGTGCGCCCAATTCGGCGTCCAACGAAACCCGTTCAGCGGCAACGGCATCGGTGACCGATAAGGTGCCCGCGAGGATTTCCGTGATCACGCTCAGGCCGAGTCCGAGTGCGCGCAGTCGGCGAATCGAGCGCACCCGATCGGGCGCGCTCACCGGGTCGAATTGTCGGTGACCGCCGGAACTGCGCCACGATTCGAGTATTCCTTCGTCGCAATAGAAGCGGAGGGTCCGCACCGGCACACCCGTCCTCCGCGACAGCTCCCCGATGCCGATGCCGCCGCGCCGGTATGTGTTCTCGGTCACGATCGCTGGAACCTCCACCCGACTGGAGTTCCTACGGTACTGGAACCCCTATCGGACGAGGAGAACCGAATGAGCCCAGAGAGACCGAGCGCCGATCAGATCTGGAACGCTGTAGCGACCGAACGAGCGAGTCTCGTCGAATTGCTGGAGGCGCTACCGCCGACCGCGTGGGATCACGCGTCACTGTGTGCCGGATGGCGGGTGCGTGACGTCGTCGCGCACGTGGTGCTGTCCGCCCATGCCGAGATCACGACGATTCTGATCGCCCTGATCAGAGCCAGGGGAAGCCTCGACGCGTTGATACGAGACTCCGCCGTGCGTCATGCCGATGAACGGACGAACGAACAGTTGGTGACGGAGTTGCGCGACACCATCGCGGTACGTTTCACGCCGGTCGGCACCATCCCCGCCGACCGGCTGATGGATTTGCTCGTCCACGGACAGGACATCGCCGTGCCATTGGGGCTCCGGCGTGAAATGCCTATCACGGCAGCGCATCTGGCCGCGACCCGAGTCTGGGCGATGGGCACCCGTTTCCGTGCTCGCAAGAAGTTCGGCGGATACCGCTTGATCGCGACCGACACGGACTGGGCCGTCGGTGCGGGTCTCCGTATCGAAGGACCTGTCGCAGATCTGCTCCTGCTCATCACGGGCCGCTATAACGCGTTGAATCAGCTCACCGGTGAGGGAGTGGCGCAGTTGCTTTCGCGGCGTGATCGTTCGAGACGCTGAGGTGAGCCCGAGCGGTCCGATCCGTCCGTGCCCACCGAGCGGCCCGCACGGTCAGTCCTTCAACTCACCGGCCAGCCGCCACGATTCCCGTTCTGCGGTGAACGCGTCGGCTTGCACGGCGCGGAATTCCTCGATGGACGTCGCGTTGTCGTCGAGGAATTTGCGATAGTCCGCCAAACGGAACTCGCCGTCCTCGGACTTGACGTCCACCTTGCCCGCTGCGAAATCGGCGCGCATATCCATGAGTTCGTCGGCTTCCACCGGATACCAGCTGATCCGATCGAAATAGCGCAGCAGCCAAGGGGATTCGGTGGCGCGGTGGTTCCACACCTGGGTGGTGCGTCCGACGAACTGGTAGCCGCCGGGGCCTTCCATACCGTAGATGCACAGGTAGGCGCCGCCGATGCCGACGGCGTTCTCGGGTGTCCAGGTGCGGGCCGGGTTGTATTTCGTGGTGACAAGGCGATGGCGCGGGTCGATCGGAGTCGCCACCGGCGCACCGAGATACACGTCGCCGAGGCCGAGAACCAGGTATTCGGCACCGAATACCGTGGCGTAGACGTCGTCGACGGTGCCGAGGCCGTTCATCCGGCGGATGAATTCGATATTCCACGGGCACCACGGCGCGTCGGAGCGGACACCGTGCATATAGCGGGTGATCGCCTCCCTGGTGGAGGGGTCGTCCCAGGACAGGGGGAGGTGGACGGTGCGGCTCGGCACCACGAGTTCGTCGGCGGCGGGCAGATGCTGTTCGGCTTCGGCCAGCAATCGCAGCAGCGCGGGGATCGGCAGCACCCTGGGATCCACCCGGATCTGGAGTGAACGCACGCCGGGGGTCAGTTCCGTCACCCCGCGCACGCCTGCGGCCAGCAGATATTCGTGCAGGGCGTGCACGCGGGCGCGCAGGCCGAGATCCAGTGTCATCGCGCCGTATTCGACGAGGACACCGTCATCGCCCGCCCTGCGGTAGGTGACGCCGATCTCGTCGTCGACGTCGGCGCGGCGCAGTACGCCGTCGTCACCGTCGCCGCCGACCGAGAGCACCGAAGGCCAGGCCGCGCGCCTGCCCGCGCCCAGTGCGGCCAGTGGGGCGGCGTGTTCGCGGCGGATGGGGACGAATCGCACGGCGTCGCCCGGTGCGAGCTGACCGAGTTTCCAGCGCTCGGCCGCGACCACGGTGACCGGGCAGACGAAGCCGCCGAGGCTCGGTCCGTCCGGACCGAGCAGGATCGGGGTGTCGCCGGTGAAGTCGAGCGCGCCGACCGAATACGCGGTGTCGTGGATATTCGACGGGTGCAGACCGGCCTCGCCGCCGTCGGTCCTGGCCCATTCGGGTTTGGGGCCGATGAGTCGGACGCCGGTGCGGTCGGAATTGAAATGCACCTCGTAATCGGTGCCGATGATGGTGTCGAAATCGGCGCGGGTGAAGAATTCCGGTGCGCCGTGCGGTCCCTCGGTCACCGCCAGTTCCCAGCGACGGCTGAAGACCGGCTGATCGCCCATCGGCACCGCGGGCGCGATCCGCCGGGTGGGCGCGCCGAGCGGCAGCAGCTCCCCGGCGCGCAGCGCGCCACCGGCGCTGCCACCGAATTTGCCGAGGGTGAATGTCGCGATACTGCCCAGGTATTCGGGCAGTTCGATACCGCCCTCGATGAGCACGTAGGTGCGCATACCCGGTCCGTGGACGGCGCCGATATCGAGAACGCCACCGGCGGGTACGAGCACGGTGCGCCACAGTTCGACGGGCACGCCGTCGAGGGTCACCGTTGCCGGTGCGCCGGTGACGCAGACCCACCTGGGTTCGGCGAATCGCAGCGCGGGACCGCCGAGGGTGCATTCGAGCCCGCCCGCGCCTTCGGCATTGCCGAGCACCCGGTTGCCGAGCCGGAACGACAGATCGTCCATCGGACCCGACGGCGGTACGCCGACATGCCAGTAACCGACGCGGCCGGGCCAGTCCTGCACGGTGGTGAGCATGCCGGGGCGCACGACCTCGACGCAGGTGGCCTCGATGCCGATTTCGCCGGTCTCGACCCCGATGGGTTCCAGTTCGACGGCCCCGATCGCGGTGGTCCCGACTGTGTTGGTACCGGCCGTGGTGGCACCGGCCTCGATGGCCTCGGCCACACCGGAATGCGCGGCACCGACGCGCGCACCGGGCGAATCGACCGCGCCGACATCGGTTCCTGACAGCCCCACATTCGAATCGGATTCGGTGAGCGCGTGCTCCGGGATCATCTGGACGACGTTCATCGCGACACCACCATTCGCACCGGCGTCGGATCGAAACCGTTGCAGGGATTGTTGATCTGCGGGCAATTCGACACCAGCACCAGCGTGTCGATCTCGGCCCGCAACGTGACCTTCTTGCCGGGCGCGGACAATCCGTCCACGATGCCGAGGGTGCCGTCCGCTTCCACCGGTACATTCATGAACCAGTTGATATTCGACACCAGATCCCGTTTGCCCAGGCCCCATCTCATGGCCTCGACGAGGAAATTCTCCACGCAGGCGTGCTGGTGGCGGGTGTGGTGGCCGTAGCGAAGGGTGTTGGATTCCTGCGAGCACGCGCCCGCGATGGTGTCGTGATTGCCGACCTCGTCGGCGACCACCGTCATCAGCGCGGTGCCGATATCGGTACGCAGCACACTGCCGGTGGTGAGGAAGATATTGCGCTGCGCGGTGATCGTCGCCTGCGCGCTGTAGCGGTCGGCGTGGTCGGCCGCGGAGTAGAGCAGGCAGTCGACGGCCTGGTTGCCGTGCAGGTCGATGATCTCGAGTTCGTCGCCCGCGCGCACCACCGTCGACCAGGGGGCGCAGGCGGGGACGGTCTCGTCGAGCACGATGGTGCGGGTCGATGTCGCGATGGTGCCGGTCACGCCACTGCCTCCTGGTTCATCGCGGCGGTCCAGGCCGCTTCGGTGTTCTCCACTGCCCGTTGATATTCGGGGCCGGAATCGGGAACGTCGGCGAGATCCTCGGGTGCGGACCAGACGACGACGTCGAGTTCGGTGGTGGGGCGCGGGTCCAGCGGATGCGGGGCGTTGGCGACCAGCAGGATCACCGGCAGGTGCACCAGAAGTTCGACCGTCGCGCCGGGACCGCTGCTGCCCGTGGGGGTCAGCGCCCCGTCGGATTCGACGCGGACGCCGCGGAAGAAGGTGATGCTGGGTGCGATATCACGCGGTGCGAGACCCTGTTTGACGCCCGCGAGTCGCAGCAGCGCGCGGGCCTCGTCGGAAGGGCCGCACAGGGTGTCGTGGTGACCGGAGGTGTCCTCGACCAGGGTGGCGAGCACCCGCCCCTGATCGGAGAGCAGTGGATGACCGGAGGACAGATACGCCTGCCACGGCACCTTCACCGTGTCGGCGACATTGAGTCGTTCCCACGGCGCGTCGGCGCGCAGCAGCAGCACATGCGCGCAGGCCGCGCCCGTCGGGTCGCCCAGCCGGATCCTGGTGCCGCGGCCGAGCACCACGTTGGCGTAGCCGCCGGACGGAATGCGTCGGTCCCAGGTGATCTTCGACGGTGCGATGTGCTCGGGCAGGTCCGGACGGGCGATCGTCGCTGCGGCGGCCTGCGCTCTGGCGTGTGAGCGCGCGCCCTCGGTGGACGCGGTCCCCTTTTCGGTCATGATGTGCTCCCTTCGGAATGTCCGTCCGCGGTGCGGGGCGGAGGGACGGCGAGTTCGGTCCAGCGGCGCCGGTGGCCCCGGGAGGTGGCCGGGTGGTGGGCGGTCCCGTGCCCACCACCCGGCCGAGGAGGACTACGCGGGTTGCGCCACGGCCTCCGGCATATCGGCGCCGCGCGGTTTCGCGACGACCAGTCGGTGCACGACCAGGCCCACGGCGATCACCACGAGCACGAACAGCGGTGCGGCCCACTGCATCCACCAGCCGCCACCGCTGGGGATGTAGACCTCGGCACGCGGCCAGGCCAGGTTGATCGCCATTCCGATACCCCAGACCACGGCGAGCGCGTTGATCGGAATCCCGAAGCGGCCCAGCGAGAACAGCGACGGATCGGCCTCGTCGTCCCAGCCCTTGATCCGGCGGATCAGTAGCGGCACGGTGACGAGCAGGTAGGCCAGGTAGAGCGAGACGATGCAGACGCTGGCCAGCGTCGCGAAGATCGCGCCGTTACCCAGATTGAGCACCAGCAGCCCGATTCCGAGCACCCCGATGACGATCGCGGGCAGCATCGGTGTGCCGTAGCGGGGATGCACGGCCGCGAGCTGCTTGGCGAAGGGGAGTTTGCCGTCGCGGGCCATCGAGAACATCAGGCGCGAACCCGCGGTCTGGATCGCCAGGGTGCAGACCATGATCGCCACGGCGACGCAGCCGAGCAGGATCTTGCCGGGCGCGCTGTCGAGTTTGGCGGTCAGCACGTAGGCGAGGCCCTCGGTGGCCAGTGAGCCGTCGGTCAGGCTCGGTGCGGCCATCAGCGCGCCGAGCAGCAGCAGGCCGCCGCCGAGCGCCGATACCGACAGCGCCGTGAGGATGGTGCGCGGTGCGACGGTGCGCGGATTCTTCGTCTCCTCGGAGAGTTCGCCCGCCGAGTCGAATCCGACCATGACGTAGGCGGCCATCAGGCCCGAGATCAGGAACGCGGACCAGTACGGACCCGGTGCGGCTTGATCGGTCTCGAAGACGACGCCGGGGCCGCGTTCGGTGTTGACGAAGAACAGCGCGATGATCGCGGCGACGCCGATGATCTCGACGGTGACGCCGATCGAGTTGATCTTCGCCATCAGATCGATGCCGATGACATTGATCGTGGTGGTGACGACCAGCAGGATGCTGCCGAGCAGGACCGCGTTACTCGCCCCGGAGGACGAGGTGAGGGCGCTGTCCTCGCCGATGATCTGGAATCCGCTCCAGATCGACGGCAGCACCACCTGGAGCGCGATGGCCGCGGCGGCCGCGGTGACGACCTGGGCGATCACCATCATCCAGCCGGCGAACCAGCCGACGATCTCGCCGCCGAGCCTGCGCGACCACTGGTAGATACAGCCCGAAATCGGGTAGCGGGCGGCTAGCTCGGCGAAGTTCAGCGCGACGAGAAGTTGTCCGGCGAAAACGATGGGCCAGGTCCAGAAGAACGCGGCGCCGCCGAAGGAGTAACCCAGTCCGAAGAACTGGAAGATGGTGGTGAGGATGGAGACGAACGAGAATCCGGCCGCGAAGGACGCGTAGCGTCCGAGTTTGCGGTGCAGCACCGGCTGGTAGCCGAAGCTTTCGAGATCGGCGCTGTCCTTGGTGAGGTCGGTGGGGGCGGGCGGGGAAGCTGTCGTGGCCATGTGCGGTCCTTCGGCGAGCGGCCAATACCTGTCAGATGACAGTTTTGCGTTTTCGATCGCTCATTCGGTGACCTGTGTGTATCGCTTGCGGTAACCCCCGTAACTTCTGTGTTGCCGGAGTTTCTATCAAATGACAGAAACCTCTCACCCGACCGTGCTGGGCCCACTGCGCCGATCGTGCCGCACGGTCACGGTGCCAGAATGGGCAGGTGGCAAACCCTGGCCCCGGCCGTCCCCGTCTGGAACAGCGAACGCGCCGCGGGAGGACACCGCGCGCGGAAATCCTCGACGCGGCCGGTGAACTGTTCACCACCAACGGCTACGCCACCACCTCGACCCGCGCGGTCGCCGACGCCGTCGGTATCAGGCAGGCCTCGCTGTACCACCACTTCGCCGCCAAGGACGACATCCTCGACGCGCTACTGGCCGAAACCATCGCCACGCCACTGGAACTGGCGGCGAGTATGCGCGACCTCGCCGAACCCGCCGCGACCTGCCTCTACACCCTGGCCTGGTTCGATGTCAGGCAACTCTGCGCGGCGCAGTGGAATCTCGGCGCGCTCTACCTGCTGCCCGAAGTCCGCACCGAACGTTTCGCCGTCTTCCGGCTGCGACGTGACGAATTGCGCGGCCACTACGAGGCTTTCGCGGGTCAGGTGATCGCCGAGGCGGGGGTCGCGGGCATCTCCGGCGCCGAAGTACTGCCGTTCCGGCTGGTCGAGACGGTCATCAGCATCCGCTCCGACGAAGGCGCCGCCCCCGAGTACGCCGAGCGCACCATCCCGGACGCGACCCTGCGGATGCTCGGCTGGACCGGGGACCTGGACGAGGTACGCGAAGCGGCGGGCAGCCTGCTCGATCGGCTCGATGCCCGGTTGCCACTCGGCTGAACGGCTGGCTACACGCCCCACACGAACGAAGGCCCGGCGATCCGAAACCGCCGGGCCTTCGTCGCGTACCGGGTCAGCCCTTGCCGCGACCGGCCTTGAAACCGAAATCCCAGTTGTAGCGCTGGGCGATCTCCATGACCCCGGCACCGGGTCGTCCGGCGGGCGGCCGGATAAAGGTGCCTTCGCGTCGAACCACGAGTTCGCCGTTGAGGTTCTCGATATGGGCGAGTACCGCGTCACGGGAATCGTCCATGCACCCGTCGAGTGTCATCTCGATCGGTGCCGAGTTCACCGGGTACAGGGTGACCGTCGCGTGGACGCCACGGAAATCGTTGGCGCCCTCGTAGATCGAGGTGAAGACCAGGATACGGCGGAACTGGCGGGTGAAATCGAGGTTGATGTCGAGGTTCTCGCCGTTGGCGTTGGCGCCGGTCCTGTCGTCCTGATCGAGCCGGATATAGGGCGGCTGGTGCAGGTCGCCGAAGGAGCGGTCGAGGGCGCGCACCGAGCCGATGCGGCCGTCGGCGAGTTCGAAGAAGCAGCAGAGATCCAGATCGATGCCGCCGCCACCGCGTTTGCGGCCGAACAGGCCGCCGCCACGATTGGACTGCGGTGAGGTCCAGTTCAGGTTGACCCGCATGGTGCCGCCGGTCGCGCCCTGCTTGGTCAGCGAGACCGAGGGCGCCTCCTTCGTCAGCGAGATCTTGCTCAGATTCACCGGCGCCCCACCGGCGGGCGGCGGCGCGAACTGCTGCGGCGGCGGCTGCTGGAACGGCTGCTGCGGCGGCGGTGGCGCGTACTGCTGCGCGGGCGCCGCCTGCTGCGCGGGCTCGTCGTCGACCGAGATGCCGAAGTCGGTGGCCAGTCCACCCAGACCCGACGCGTACCCCTGCCCGACCGCGCGGAACTTCCACGCGCCCTGCCTGCGGTACAGCTCACCGAGGACGAACGCGGTCTCGGAGGTGGCGCCGGTGCTGTCGAACCGCGCCACCTCGGCGCCGTTGCTCGCGTCGAGCACCCGCACGTACAGGCCGTGGAACTGGCCGAAGGTGCCGCCGTCGGTCGATGCCGCGATGACGACGGTCTCGATCGACGGTTCCACCTGCGCCAGATTCACCGACAGCGAGTCGATCACCGTCGGGCCCTGCTGTTTGCCCTCGTGGCGCACCGCTCCCGACGGGTGCTGCGCCTGGTTGTAGAAAACGAAGTCGCTGTCGGAGCGGACCTTCCCCCCTGCCAGCAACAACGCGGACGCGTCCGCGTCAGGAACACCTGGACCCGATTGCCACCCCAGTTCGACGCGTACCGCGGACATCGGCACTGGTACGTTGGCGCCCTTCATCATCGACACAGCTGCCAACGTATATGAATACCTCGCCGCTCGTCACCCACCCCTGGGGGTAGGTGACCCACCCCCCGCGTGTCGGCCGCGTCCGTGCGGCGCGACCGCTCAGCGTGTCGGCGGCGCGACCTGCCAGTGCGCGTCGAGCGCCTTCGCGATATCGGGCAGGACCATGACCGGAATCCGCTTGCGTCGCAAGATTTCCCGAATCTCGCCGACCTGCTCGCGTTTACGCAGATCGTAGGCGCCCGCCACCGGCCGGATGACCGGCGGGATGGACAGCAGCACCAGCTCGCCGTGCCGCTCGTCGCCACCGGCCAGGTCCAGCGCGAGCGACCAGCGTTCACGCTCGTCGAGGGTGAAACGTCCCGCGACCACCCGGTCCCAGTCGATACTGGTCTCCGACCACGGCGTGCGTCGATGGATCGCGCTGTCGGTGAGCACGATCGCGTCCCGCCCGAACAGCCGGACCAGCACCGCGATACCGGCGACGGCCCCGGCCAGCAACCCGGTGAACAGCCGGTTCACGCCGAAACCGAACACGACGGCCGAGCAGACGCCCGCCGTCACCGCGACGCCGAGCCCGGCGTACAGGGCAACCCGTCGATTCGGAACCACGCCCGCGCGCACCATCGTCATACCGCCTCCCACTTGGGTGCGGCCACCGTACCGCGCGCCCGACGGCGGGCGCGCGGGTACCGGATCAGGCTTGCAGTGCGACCGCGGCCTCGGCCGTGTAGACCAGGAATTGCAGGCTCTGCTGGAAGTACAGGTCGACGGTCTCGGCGTTGTGCGCCAGGTAGCCGATCGAGACGTCCTGGCCGATCCGCAGGTCGAAATCGCCGCCGCGGGTGGTGAGCACGAACGCGCCGTCGATGGCGGGAGCCCAGATGATCTCGCCCTCGGGGATCAGGCGTTCGATATGGGTGCGGATCGGGTGGCCGTGATCGGAGGTCTCGCTGACCGCCGTGTAGAGATCGGCGCTCAGCAGGACCGAATACGGCCCGTCGACACCGGCCAGGCGCAGGGCGCTCAACGCCTGCGTGACCGCTTCGGGCACCAGTTTCGGATCGTCGGGCACATTGATCGCCGGATTGGACGCGCTGGCCCTGATACCGGTGATCCCCGCGGCCGCGTACCCCTCGAAGATCGCGCGATCCTCGGCGAAGGCGATCTTGCGCGCCGCGTCCTTGACCGCGTCCAGATCGGCGTCGTTGGCGCCGCGTTCGACATTGTCGAGTTCCTCGCGCGAGAGCGAGAACGGCACCCGCAACTCCACCAGCGGCGCGACCACGCGCTGACGCGCCTGCACGCCCTGGTCGGGAGCCGCGATCGGGATGGTGCGCCCCAGTCCGACGGCGGAGTAGTCCGCGCCGTGCGGGCCCGACACGTCGACCACCCGGCGACCCGCGATATGCCGTTTGAACGTGCGGGTGGCCTCTTCCTCGATCGCCGACCAGGCTTCCTCGGTGATCGGCGCTAGTTCGCGATGGAGGTTGTTCATGTCCTACTCCTTTTCAGGGTGCCGATGCCGAGTGATCCGCTGTCATTACCTCGAACCATTTCGGATGCGGAAGATTCCCGCGCCGCCGCCGGTGCCGCGGGCAGGTCTTCGAAGAAATCCGTGGGGGGAGTGAAGAACAGGGTGCCGGTGATCGCGATCGAGAAATCCAGGATCCGGTCGTAGGCCGCGTCCTCGGTGCCGACGAACATCCGCGACAGCATCTCCTCGGTGACGCTCGGCGTGGCCGCGTAAGCGATGTAGTACGTACCGAATTCGCCGTCGCGAACACTGCCGAAAGGCATGTTCGCCCGCACGATCTGGCGTTCGTTGCCGTCCTCGTCGACGAGGGTGTTCACCGCGACGTGCGAATTCGCCGGCTTGTCCTCGTCGGAGAGTTCGAAATCGTCCAATTTCGTGCGCCCGATCACGCGCTCCTGCTCCTCGATCGACAACGCGCGCCATTCCGCCATGGTGTGCAGGTACTTCTGCACGACGACGTAACTGCCGCCGCGGAAATCGGGGTCCTCGTCACCGATCAGGGCCGCCGCGATCGCCGCGTTGCCCTCCGGATTCTCGGTGCCGTCCACGAAACCGAGCAGATCGCGCTGTTCGAAATACCGGAAACCCACGGTCTGGTCGACGATGGTGACCGCGCCCGCGAGCCGGTCGCCGATCGTCATCGCCAATTCGAAGC
Organism: Nocardia noduli; assembly: GCF_019038455.1. Classification (NCBI taxonomy): domain Bacteria; kingdom Bacillati; phylum Actinomycetota; class Actinomycetes; order Mycobacteriales; family Nocardiaceae; genus Nocardia; species Nocardia noduli. The sequence goes on along the minus strand of NZ_JAFMPL010000083.1, from coordinate 23,792 downwards.
AGATGTCCTGGAATTCGGATTTGATGTGGAACAGCAGATCGCCGGGGGTGGACGGGGCACGGTGGTGTTCGCCGACGAATTCGGGGAGCACATGCAGTTCGGCGGGCCGGGGGCCGTCGAAGAGGCGGTCCCACGCCTGGCTGCCGATCGAGGTGTTGCAGACCAGCCCGGCGCCGGGCATACGGAATCCGATCGAACGTCGCAGACCGGGCAGATCGGCGAGCAGGTCGCGCACCGTCTGCTCCCCGCCCTCGTCGATGGTGGCGACGAGGAAGATCGCGGCCGGTGTCAGCGGTTCGAGAATCGGCTGCGGCTCAACCATGATCAACAGCCTAGATGTAGCGCCGTGCCGCGCCGCACGCGCACGGGCGTGTCGGGGTGGGGCTACTTGGCGACCGTCAGGAGAAAAGCCACGTCGTCCACGGCTTTGACGCTGTGGCGCGCCTTCGGGACGACGAGCAGATCACCCGCGGAACCCTTCCACTCGTTCGCGCCGCTGATCAGGGTCAGCGTGCCGCTGATCACCAGCAGCGTCGCGTCACCGGCATTGTCGTGTTCGGCCAGACTCTGGCCCGCGGACAGGCCGACGACCGTCTGGCGCAGGCTGTGCGCGTGGCCGCCGTAGAGAGTTTGCGAACTGCGCCCGCTCGTGGCGGTCGCGGCCAACTTCAATTGTTGGCGAGCGACCGCGGTCAGCGATTTCTTGTCCATGGATCGCCTTTCGCGTTGCATCGGCCGGTGCAGGGCTGCGTGACCGGCTGATAATCAGGAGTATGCCCGACCGGAGTTTGCCGTGCGACGGGTTTGGAACCCTCACCCCGTCGACGGCGTGTTCGGCGGATCAGCGAGTGTAGCGCCGGATGCGGAAGCGGGTGCCGGTGCGGGAAGTGTGCCACGGCGCGTCCTGTTCGGTCCGCCATTCGGGGCCGATGACGGGGGCGTACGCGTCACCCTCGACGTCGGTGTCGACCTCGGTCACCAATAGCTCGGTCGCGAGATCCATTGCCGCACGGTATATCTCGCCACCGCCCGCGATCCAGACGCGATCCTGACCGGTCAGTTCCAACGCCCCGGTCACCGACGCGGCGCGTTCGGCGCCCTCGGCCGACCACTCGGCGTCGCGGGACACCACGATATTGCGCCGCCCGTCGAGCGGACGAAATCGCGGCGGCAGCGAATCCCACGTCCGCCTGCCCATGACGACCGGATGGCCCATCGTCACCGATTTGAAATTGGCCATATCCTCGGGCACCCGCCACGGAATGGTGTTGCGATACCCGATGACCCCCGTCGGGGACTGCGCCCAGATGAGACCGACCGATTTCACACGGCCACCGGCGCCTTGATGGCCGGGTGGTATCGGTAACCCGCCACTTCCACATCCTCGTAGGCGTAATCGAACAGCGTGGGCGCCGGTCGCAGATTCAGCGTCGGGAACGGGTAGGCCTCGCGGCTCAGTTGTTCGGTGACCTGGTCGACGTGATTGTCGTAGATATGACAGTCGCCGCCGGTCCAGATGAACTCACCCGGTTCCAGTTCGGTCTGCTGGGCCACCATCCTGGTGAGCAGGGCATAGCTGGCGATATTGAACGGCACGCCGAGGAACAGGTCGGCGCTGCGCTGATACAGCTGGCACGACAGTCTGCCGTCGGCGACGTAGAACTGGAAGAAGGCGTGGCACGGCGCGAGCGCCATCTTGTCCAGGTCGGCCACATTCCACGCCGACACCATGATGCGGCGCGAATCCGGGTCGGTGCGCAGGGTGTGCAGCACCTGCGAGATCTGGTCGATATGGGTGCCGTCGGGGGTGGGCCACGAACGCCACTGCACGCCGTAGACCGGGCCGAGTTCACCGTTCGCGTCGGCCCACTCGTCCCAGATGCTGACGCCGTGCTCGCGCAACCAGCCGACATTGGAATCCCCGCGCAGGAACCACAGCAATTCGTAGACGATCGACTTGAGGTGCACCCGTTTGGTGGTGATCAGCGGGAAGGTCTCCGACAGGTCGTAGCGCAACTGATGGCCGAAGACGCTGCGGGTGCCGGTGCCGGTGCGGTCCGCTTTCGCGGTGCCGGACGCCATGACCAGCCGGAGCAGGTCCTCGTACTGCGTATCGGTGGTCGTCACGCCTGATGAGCTTACTGATCGCCGCACCTGGCAAGCTCTCGAGTATGCGCAAGCTCTACGTGATCGGCATCGGGGCCGGTGATCCCGACCAGGTGACGATGCAGGCCGTCAAGGCCATGCGGCAGGTCGAGGTGTTCTTCGTGATCGGGAAGGGCGCCGAGAAGAGCGAACTCGTCGACGTGCGCACCGCGATCCTGACCGAGCACATGGACCGGCCGCACCGCGTCGTGGAGATCACCGATCCGCCGCGCGATCGCACACCCGCCGATTACCGGGGTGTCGTCGAGGATTGGCACGATCGCCGCTCGGCGCTGCTGGAAGCGGCCTTCGCCGAGGTGGACGGCACCGGTGGCATTCTGGTCTGGGGTGATCCGTCGCTCTACGACAGCACGCTGCGCATGATCGAACGGGTGCTGGAGCGCGGAACCGAGAAATTCGATTACGAGGTGATTCCCGGGATCACCAGCGCACAGGCCCTCGCCGCCCGGCATCGGATGGTGTTGCACCGCATCGGCGAGCCCGTCCACATCACCACCGGCAGGCGGTTGCGCCAGGCGGGGCTGGAGGAATCCGCGCTGGTCATGCTGGACGGCGAATGCTCGTTCACCGAGGTGCCCGGCGACGACGTCCACATCTGGTGGGGCGCCTACCTCGGCATGCCCGACGAAACGCTGATCGAGGGCCCGCTGCGCGCGGTGGAGGCGCGGATCGTCGAGGAGCGGGCGCGGTTGCGCGCGACGAAGGGCTGGATCATGGACATCTATCTGCTGCGGCGCGATTGACCCGATAGCGGGTCCGCCGGGGTCGGTTCGCCCGGCTTCTGTCGGTGCCGGCCGGTAATCTGGCAGGCGTGCCCGAGCTACCCGAAGTGGAGGCGTTGGCGCAGTTCCTTCGGGAGCATGCGGTCGGCGCCGTGGTGGGTCGCGTCGACGTGGGGGCGCTCAGCGCGGTCAAGACCTTCGATCCACCGGTGACGGCCCTGTCCGGCCGCGACGTCACCGGGGCGGGCCGGTGGGGGAAATTCCTGGGTATGGAATGCGGTGGGCTCTGGCTCATCACGCATCTTTCGCGGGGCGGCTGGCTGCGCTGGATCGACGAGCCGAGCCGGACCCCGCCCAAACCCGGCGGTAAGAGCCCACTGGCGCTGCGAGTGCATTTCTTCACCCCCGAGGGGGCGACGCCCGCCTTCGACCTGACCGAGGCCGGAACCAAGAAACGTCTCGCGGTCTACATCGTCGACGATCCGGCGCTCGTCCCCGGTATCGCGCGACTCGGACCGGACGCGCTCGAACTCACCGAGGAACAGTTCACCGAGATCCTGCGCGGCACCTCGCAGCGGATCAAGACGGCCATCGTCGAGCAGACGCTGATCGCCGGTATCGGCAACGCCTATTCCGACGAGATCCTGCACGCGGCGAAGATCTCGCCCTTCGCCAATACCGCGACCATGCCCGCCGAGAAGGTCTCCGAGCTGTATCACGCCATGCGCGCGATACTCACCGACGCCGTCGCGCGGTCGGTCGGCCAGGACGCGGCTCGCCTCAAGGGCGAGAAACGCTCGGGGATGCGGGTGCACGCGCGCACGGGCCTGCCCTGTCCTGTCTGCGGCGACACCGTCCGCGAGGTCTCCTACGTCGAGCGGTCCTTCCAGTACTGCCCGACCTGTCAGACCGGCGGCAAGATTCTCGCCGACCGTCGGATGTCGCGGTTGCTCAAATAGCGCGGTTGCTCAAATGGCGCGTCGGCTCGGTGTCGCGACGTGGAGATCGCGCCACGCCAGGCGTTTGGCCCGGTCCGGGTCGTTCTCCAGGCGGGTGGGGTGGTCGATGAGCAGGATGGTGCGCCTGGCCTCGGTGTAGACGGGCCAGGACGGCAACGGTGTGCCGGTGCGGGCGAATTCGAGCCAGTTGTCCTGGAATTGGCGGGTCACGGCCTGGAGACCGCGACGTCCGCCCGCCGCGGTGATCGCACGTCCGAACGGAGTTTCGCCCGCCCCGAAGACGGGAATCAGATCGGTGGCGTGGGTGGCTCCGACGCCCGCGAGATGTAGCGCGCGCGGGGCGAAATCGTAGCGGTAGGCGTAGGTCGGCGCGTGTCGGCTGTGACCCTCCATCGCGGTGAGGGTGGGACGCCAGAAGACGTAGTCGCCGCCCGCGCCGATCGCGGCCTTCGCCTCGGGGAAGCCGGGATAGGCATCGAAGATCCTCGACACGATCTCCTCGTCGGATCCGGCCAGAGCCGCGCGCAGGCGGTCGGGCCGGGTGGGGAGCCGGTCGGCGAATCTCGCGAACAGCGCGCCCTCGTCGCGGCAGGTGCCGATGATCAGCGGCACCCGGTGCGCCGACCCGTCGGCGAGCGCGGCGAGCGGATCCCGGGGCAGGTAGTCGCCGTCGACGACGGGACAGGCCGGAAACGAGCCGGGTTGTTCACGCATGACGGTGCCGATGGTGCGTTCGACGGCTTTGCGGATCTCGTTGGCCGAGGCGTCGGACAGTGTGTGCGCGGCGTCGGCGGCGGTGGCACCGAGAGCGTCGAGACAGCGCCGGGCGAACGCGCGGGCGTCGTGGGTGCTCAGCGTCCAGTCCGCGGGCGGACTCTGCGCGATCGCGCGGTGGAAGAGACCGGCCGCGTCGGGCGTCGCCAGTAGCGACAGCACCGCGTGCGCGCCCGCCGATTCGCCGAATACGGTGACATTGTCGGGGTCCCCGCCGAAGGCCGCGATATTGCGTCGCACCCACCGCAGCGCCGCGACCTGGTCGCGCAGGCCGAGATTGGATTCGAAGGGCCGGTCGGGAGTCGCGAATTCGCCGAAATCGACATATCCGAACGCGCCGAGCCGGTAGTTCAACGTCACCACGACGACGTCACCGCGCACCACGAGCCGGGAACCGGAGTACAGGCGCAGCGCCGAGGTTCCCATGAGATAGCCGCCGCCGTGAATGAAAACCATCACCGGGCGCGGTGTCGAGGAGGCTTGCGCGGGTGCGGTGACATTCAGTGTCAGGCAGTCCTCGCTGGTTGGCTGAAACTGCCTGGGACCGATGCGCGCGCCATCGCGATGTTGCATCGAGGCGAACCGGAACGCGGTGGCGTCGCGGACCCCGGTCCACGGCCGCACCGGTCCCGGGGCTCGAAAACGCATATCGCCCACGGGCGGTGCCGCGTAAGGAAGGGATCGCCAGCGCAGAACGCGGCGGCCCCGGTGACCGCGGACAACTCCGTCGGCGGTCCTGATCTCGGTCGATGCCACCATCAACCGATGGTACTCAGCCCCGCCGCGCCTCCAAAAGGCGTAACCAGAACTCACTGACGGCCGGGAAGGCAGGCACCGCGTGCCACAGCGTTGCCAGGGGTACCGCGCCGACGATCGCGATGGTGGCCGCGTGTAGCTGCTCACCCACTTCGGGGCCGACGAACGTCGCGCCGAGCAGCGTGTTGGTGGCCGTGTCGATGACGAGTTTCGCGTGACCCGCGTAGTCGTCACGGGACAGCGCCGAACCGGCGACGGCGATATCCAGTTCGACGGTATCGACTGTGTATCCGGCCCGCCGCGCGGCCTCCTCGCCGAGCCCGACGGCGGCGACCTCCGGTGAGGTGAACACCACCTGCGGAACCTGCGCGTGGTCGGCGCTCGCGGCGAATCGGGGGCCGTCGATCGGCCGTCCCTCGGCGCGCGCGGCGATCACGTCGCCGCACACCCTGGCCTGGTACTTGCCCATATGCGTGAGCGCCACCCGGTGATTCACGTCGCCGACCGCGTACAGCCAGTCGCCGGGAATCCCGCGCGCGGTGAGCCGGTCGTCGACCTCGATGTACCCGTCCGGCAGGCCGACGGCGGCGAGTCCGAGGTCCGCCGTGGCGGGTGTGCGTCCCGCCGCCACCACGATCTCGTCGACCTCGACAACGGAAGTGCCGGTCTTGTCGCGCAATTCGACGGTGACGGGTCCACCGTGGATACGACCCTCGCCGGTGTCGGCGACATCGGGGCGGCTGATCCGCACGGGTTCCACGCCGAAGCGCACATCGACACCCGCCGCCGTCAACCCTTCGGCGACCCGCTCGCGGGCGAAAGGCTCCACTGCGCCGAGCAAGGCGTCACCGCGCACCGACACGATCACCCGCGCGCCCAGCGCGGCCAGCCAGGTCGCGGCCTCGCTCGCGACGACGCCGCCACCGACGATCAGCACCCGGTCGGGCACTTCGTGCAGGTTGGTGGCGTCACGCGAGGTCCACGGCAGCGCGTCGCGCAGGCCGGGGGTGTCGGGGATATTCGCCCCGGTGCCGGTCGCGACGACCACCGCGTGCCTCGCACGCAGCAGGCGGCCGTCCACCTCGACCAGGCGTTCGCCCGCGAGGCGGCCGGAACCCCGGACCACCTCGATGCGATTGTCGCGTGCCCAGGCGACCTGCGAGCTGTCGTCGTGGTCGTGCACGAATTCGTCGCGGCGGCGCAGTACCGCCTCGACGTCGAGACCTTCCGCGCTGATCCCCGGCATGTGCCGGGCGGCGGCCAGCAGATGACCGGGTCGAAGCAGGGCCTTGCTGGGGATGCACGCCCAGTACGAACATTCCCCGCCGACGAGTTCGCGTTCCACGATCGCCGCGGTGCGGTCACTGTTCGCGATGGCGTAGGCCGCCGCGTTCTCACCGGCAGGACCGCCGCCGATGACGATCACGTCGTATTCGGCGGCCGGTACCGGGGAGTTCACTGCAGATAGCCCTCGACCTGGCGGGGCGAATTGACCTGCGCGTCGTCCGGGGACGTGCCCGAATCGATACGGGCCCGCCGCTGCCGGAGCAGATCCCAGCACTGATCCAGCATGACTTCCAGTTCGGCCAGCCGCTGCCGTTCCGTCACCGGATCCACCTCACCCGAGGTCGCCTTGGACCGCAGGCTGTGCTCGTCGTCGACCAGTTGCTTGATGCGTGCCAGGATGTCCTGTTCGGTCATGGAGACCATGCTACGACCGTGTCGCGGATTCGCTGGGTGATGATCGAGTCACGGGTTCGCTCGGAGATCGAGCCCGGCCAGACACGCGGCGGCGCGCGGGGCCGCGATGGCCAGGTCCGACCAGTCCAACGCGGTGTAGCCGAGCGCGATCCCGAAGGTGTGCGGTTCTGTCGACTGCGCCGTGGGAGGTGCGGTGGGCTCCCGCAGGTGGTGGCGGGCCAATCCGTCCAGATCGAGGCCTGCGGCGCGGCCCGTGACGACGGCGCGCGCCTCGGCCTCGGCCGACGGCAGTGGCACCACCAGGTGCGATCCCGCGTCGTCGCCGACCACGTCGAGCCCGCGCCCGCGCAACGCCGACACCAGCAGTTCACGGCGTGGGGGCAGCAGGCGGCGCAGGCGGCGCAGGTGCCGGGCCAGGTCGCCGTGCCTGGCTAATTCGGCGAGTACCCGCTGTCCCGCCGGGCTGGGGCCGGTGCCGGTTCGATCCCGATGCGCGAGAACAGCTTCGGTGATCTCGGGTGCCGCGACCAGCCAGCCGACACCGAGCGCGGGGGACAGGATCTTGCTCGTGGTGCCCAGATGGACCACGACATCGGGAGCCATGGCGGCCAGCAGTGGCAGCGGTGCCGTGTCGTAACGCAGTTCGCCGTCGTAGTCGTCCTCGATGACGAAGATACCGGCAGCCCTGGCGAATTCGACGAGTTGCACGCGTCGCGCCGCTGGCATGCGCGCGCCGATCGGAAACTGGTGCGCTGGTGTGCAATACACCGCCGCGATGTGCGTCGGCAGCAGGTCGACCGGAAGCCCTCCCGAGTCGACCGGTACCGGAAGTACCCGTATGCCCGCCGCGCGGAACGCGCCGACGGCCCGCTGATAGCCCGGATTCTCGATCGCGACCGTATCGCCTGGGCGCAGCAACGCGGCGGCGAGTTCGCTTACGGCGGAACTGGTTCCAGCGGTGGCGATGACATCGGTATCGCTGGCCGCGCCGAGTCCGCGGTGACGCAGGAGATGTTCGGCGACCGCGGCGCGGAACTCCGGTTCGCCCGCGCGATCCTTGCGCACGGCGGGGTCGGCGTCCGCCGCGGTGCGCCAGGCCCGTCGCCACGCGGCGCGGTCGATGGCTTCGACACACGGTGCGCCGGGGAAGAGGTCGAGCAGGTCCGGATTCCGGTCGGTGGCGATGCCCGATACCGCGCGGGCGGGTGGCGTCGCCGGTGCCGTCGTCAGGTAGGTCCCCGAACCGGTCCTGCCCGTGATCCAGCCCTCGGCGTGCAACTGGTCGTAGGCCGCGGCGATCACCGTGCGACTGACGCCGAGGCGCTGGGCGAGCGCCCGCGAGGACGGCAACCGGTCCTGCGAGCGCAGTACCCCCGTGGTCGCCGCGCTCCGCAAACCATCCGCCACCTGGACCGACAGTGGTTCGTCCGCCGTGCGGTCGACCGTGAGTGGAAGGTCGTCGAGCATCGGGCCTCCGGAATTGGACTTTCGAGATTTACTCGGATTGGCTATTCGATAATGCCACTCGGCAACGCAAGCTGAGATCATGAGCACGACGAACCGCACCCCCCTGTCACCCACACCGAGGTCGACGCCGAAACGGGCGAAGGAACGCGTCCGCACCGATCGGGCCGATCTGGACGCCGTCCTCGACGCGGGCCTGGTCTGCCACCTCGGTGTCCTGCTCGGCGGATCCCCCGTGGTCATCCCCACCGCCTACGGTCGCGACAGCGACACGCTCTACCTGCACGGATCCACCGGCGCGGGCAATATGCGCGCCGCGCTCGCGGCCGATATCTCGGTCGCGGTCACCCTGGTCGACGGAATCGTCTACGCCCGCTCCGCCATGCACTTCTCGATGAACTACCGCTCGGCGGTGATGCACGGCCGTGCCGCCGAGGTCACCGATCCCGACCAGCGTCTGCACGCGCTGAAGGTGATGGTCGAACACTCCGCACCGGGTGCGTGGGACCGGGTCCGATGGCCGAACAAGAAGGAATTGGCCGCCACCGTCGTCCTCGCCCTCGACCTCACCGAAGCCTCGGTGAAGATGCGCACCGGCGGTCCCAAGGACGACGAGGCCGACGTGGTGGCCGGTGGCGTGTGGGCGGGCGTACTCCCGACCCGCCGGGTCTGGGACGCGCCCATCTCATCGGATGATCTAGAGGTCGGCGTGGAGGTTCCCCCCGAGGTACTCGAGCGCGCCGCGCTGAGTTCGGCCGCGATCTAGACATCGCGCCGAGCGCGGATCGGGAAGTCACCATGTGGTGACCGACAGCAGCGGGCCACCCACCTTTTCCACCAGTTCGCGCAGGACCGCCGCCGAGGGGATGCGCACGGGGTCGAGGCCGACCAGGGACAGGACGATATCGCCGCCGATGGCGCACAGGTAGCCCGAGAGTTTGGTGCGCGGTAGGCGATTCGCGGTCAGTCCGGGGTGGATGGCCCGCGCCGCGACGCCGATGCAGCGGTGCGGGCCCAGTGTCAGCAGGGAATCGGGTAGCGGGCCGATATTGGAGCACAGGATGTCGCGTTCGCCCGCGCCCGCGGACAGTTTGTGGGCAAGACGATCCGGGATCACCTGGAGAATCTCCTCCGGCATGCCCGAGGGGGCGGTCATGCGGTATTCGTAGGCGGCACGGGATTTTTCGCGGATACTCGCCGGATCGTCGTCGCGGGTGACAGCGATCTGGGTCATGGCGAGGTCGTTGTCGACGCGGGGTTCGTCTCTGGTGTCGACCGGGAGACCGGCCTCGATCGTGTCCTCGGGAAAACCGCTCGCCCACAGGATGTTCGCGACCAGCCAGATGAACAGGCTGTTCGCGGTGCCGCCACGGGATCGGGCGGCGGCATCCCATTCGGTTGCCGGGCATTGCACGACCGTGCCGCAGGTGATGGCGGCTCGCCCCGGATCCTGTTCGGGGAGAAGTTCGACCGTCGTCTTCGCGGTGCGCGACCCGGACCGTTGCTGGAACTCGGCTGTGGTTGTGTTCGGTTGGATACCGGTGGTTTTCGGTATGGTCGGCGCTGCCGGTTCCAGGCGCGGAGTTGCCGTTGTCCGAGTAGGCGACACGGGCGGTTCGGAGGGGGGTGCGGCGGTTTCCGTCGTTGTCCACCTGGTCCGCATTCGGTGCGGCGCGGCAGTCGTCGACCGGGCGATGCCACCGCCCAGGGCGCGTGCTGTGCCGCCCAGCACGATCTGCCACTGCCGTATGGCGTCGGACCAGTCCGAATCCGGCCGTGACGAAATGCCCGACGAGGGCGCCGGGACGACGGTGACGCAGGCCGAACAGCGACACGCTGCCCGGTCCGGATACGGTCGGCCCTCCCGGACCGGATCGGATTCTCGTTCCCCTACCGGATCGGTGTGCTGGTCCTCTACCGGATCCGTGTGCTGGTCCCGGTACGAATCGGTGTGCCGATCCCTGGATGAATCGGGTTGCGCTCCACGGAAGCCGTGAAGGCCGACGTGGCCGTAGCCCTCATCGAGCATCCCGTCCGGTTGTTCTCCCCGCTCGCCAACCGTCGGAACCGTCCGCGCCCGCATGGCGATGCCGATCGCCCGATCGGCGGCGATCACCAGGGCGCGCCCGTCGGCGAGGGCGTGCGAGCAGGTCAGGGAGACCAGCGAACCGCCGTCGTCGAGCCGGGTCGCCGCGAGCCGCCAGCCGGGGCCGAATTCCGGATCGAGGTCGTATCCCAGGTCATCGGCCCAGTCGAACAGCGCCGAGACCGGTATAGGGCGTTCGTCGTAGTCGAAGGCGTGGGCGCGGACGGTCGGCTGCCAACGCCTGCGCGCACCCGGCACCGCCGGTCGAATCACCCTGCGGCCCAGCGGACCCGACCGCAGTGCCGAATGCACCGCCGCCAGCAACGCGCGGTCGACGTGGTCGGCGGTGCGCCAGAGTCCCTGGAGGGCGATGGGGGTGCCGAGACCGCGATGGGTCCGCAGGAAGATCTCGTCGACCACCGTCATCCGGCGGGGGTGTTGTGCGGCGGATCTCCTGTCGCGGCTCATCGAGTTCAGTGTTGTGCGCCGTGACGGCCCGCGCCCGCCGCGAAACGCTGGGCTCCCTCCAGCGCGCCGTCGGTCAGCGCGGTGATGCCGTGGCGCAGTTCGTTTCTCATGGCCGCCGATTCGTCCATTCCGTCCTGTTCCAGCAGCGACATCCGGTCCGAACGCAGACAGGTCTGGGGCAGAGTGGCGAGCTGGGCGGCGAGTTCCTCGGCGGCGCGGCGCGAATCCCCGTTCGGCACCACGCGATTGACCAATCCCATCTGCAAAGCCTCCGGCGCGCCGACCGCCCGGCCGGTGAGGATCAGATCCATGGCGCGGCCGTGGCCGACGACGCGGGGCAACCGGACGGTGCCGCCGTCGATGAGTGGCACTCCCCAGCGGCGGCAGAAGACGCCGAAGGTGCTGTCCTGTTCGGCGACCCGCAGGTCACACCACAGCGCGAGTTCCAGTCCGCCCGCCACGGCGTATCCGGAGACGGCCGCGACGACCGGTTTCGACAGGGTCATCCGGGTGGGGCCCATCGGCCCGTCCCCGTCCTCGGTCACCTGGTTCGAGCGTTCGGTGCCGAGCGCTTTGAGGTCGGCTCCCGCGCAGAAGGTGCCGCCCTCGCCCCACAGCACCGCCACCGCCGCTTCGGGGTCGGCGTCGAACGCGCGGAACGCTTCGGCCAGCGCGGCGGCCGTCGGCCCATCGACGGCGTTGCGCGCCTCGGGGCGATACAGGATCACCGTGGTGACCGCGCCGGATCGTTCGACTCGCACGGACATGTCCGCTCCTCGCTGCCGCTGGGCCGATAGCTGTCGGCGGGTGCCGACCCGGATTTCCGAAGGTGACCGCGCAGGTCACGGTCTCGACCTTACGACCTCCTGCCGCTTGTGTGAAGAAGTGAATTCATGTTTCACTTCTTGCATGGTCTACCGGAGAACCCCCGCGGTGCAGGCCCGATTGGACGCTCAGGGCGCGTTGATCGTGCAGGCGGCGACCCGCGTGCTGTCGCGGTCGGGTTTCGCCGGCCTGTCCATGGCCTCGGTCGCGGCCGAGGCCGGGGTGGCGACGGGCACCGTCTACAAGCACTACGACGGTAAAGCCGCACTCGTCACCGCCGTCTTCCGTACCGTGGTCGCGCGCGAGGTGGCCGCGGTCTCCGCCGCGGCGGCGTCGGGCAGTGCCGTGGAGCGGGTCACCGCGGCCGTGGAGACCTTCGCGGGCCGCGCGCTGAAGAATCCGAAACTCGCCTACGTGCTGCTCGCCGAACCGGTCGACCCTGCCGTCGACACCGAGCGGCTGCTTTTCCGCCACGCCTTCGCCGAGGCCTTCGAATCGGCCGTGGCCGAAGGGGTGGCGCGCGGTGAACTGTCCGCCCAGGATCCACGGACCAGCGCCGCGGCCCTGGTCGGGGCGATCGGCGAAGTGCTCGTCGGTCCGCTCGTCGCCGCACCGCACGGCGAAACCGTTGTCCCCGAACTCGTTTCCTTCGCGGTGCGAGCGCTCGGTGTGCGCGAGGACGCGGCACCGCAGAAACAGGAGTGACCGATGTCGACGCACGAAGTCTTCAACCAGGTTCCGAATATCGTCCCGTTCGATGTCTCGCGCAATCCGGCCCTGATCGAGGGCCTGCACCGCGAGGGCGCGGGCTGGGCCGAAGCCGAGGTGCGTGAACTCGGCGCTCTCGCAGGTGGTTTCGAGGCCCAGGAATGGGGTCGGCTGGCCAACGAGTACCCGCCGGTGCTGCACACCCACGACCGCTACGGCAACCGCGTCGACGAGGTCGAATTCCATCCGTACTGGCACGAGCTGATGAATGTCGCGGTCACCCACGGACTGCACGGCTCGCCGTGGCTGGACGAGCGAGCGGGCGCCCACACCGCGCGCGCCGCGAAATTCTTCACCTGGGGCGTCGCCGACGCGGGCCACATGTGCCCGATCTCGATGACCTATGCCGTCGTGCCCGCACTGCGGCACAATCCGCAGCTCGCCGCCGCCTACGAGCCGCTGCTCGGCAGCCGCGTCTACGACTTCGGACTGCGCGAACCCTCCGGCAAGGCGGGCCTGATCGCGGGTATGTCGATGACCGAGAAACAGGGCGGCTCCGACGTGCGGGCCAACACCACCGTCGCCACCCCGCAACCCGACGGGGCCTATCGCCTGGTCGGGCACAAGTGGTTCACCTCCGCGCCCATGTCGGATATGTTCCTCACCCTCGCGCAGGCTCCCGGCGGACTGTCGTGCTTTCTGCTTCCGAGGGTGCTGCCCGACGGCACCCGCAATCCCATTCGCATCCAACGGCTCAAGGACAAACTCGGCAACAAGTCGAACGCGTCGTCGGAGATCGAATACGAGAACGCGACCGGCTGGCTGGTCGGCGCCGAGGGCGCTGGCGTGAAGACCATCATCGAGATGGTGAACATGACAAGGCTCGACTGTGTGATCGGGTCGGCCACCGGAATGCGCGCGGGCGCCGTGTTCGCCGTGCATCACGCCAGGCACCGGGAAGCGTTCGGCGCCAAGCTGATCGACCAGCCTGCCATGCGCAATGTGCTGGCCGACCTGGTGATCGAATCCGACGCCGCGACCACCGTCATGATGCGACTGGCCGGTGCCACCGACCGCGCGGGCACCGACCCTGCCGAGGCGGCGCTGCGCCGGATCGCGTTGGCCGTCACCAAGTATTGGGTCTGCAAACGCGCGCCCTCGCACGCGGCGGAAGCGCTGGAATGCTTCGGCGGCAACGGTTATGCCGAGGAATCCGGTATGCCACGGCTGTACCGGGAAGCGCCGCTCATGTCGATCTGGGAAGGATCGGGCAACGTCGCGGCCCTGGACGCGCTGCGCGCCATGGGACGTCAACCGGAGACGGTGGAAGCCTTCTTCGACGAGGTGACCCTCGCCAAGGGCGCCGACCCCCGCCTGGACGACGCCATCGCCAAGATCGGCAAGGAGCTGTCCGATTTCAGCGATATCGAATACCGCGCCCGCCGCATCGTCGAACTGATGGCACTGGTCCTCCAGGGCGCGCAACTGGTTCGCCACGGCCACCCCGCCGTCGCCGACGCCTTCTGCGCGACCCGCCTCGGCGACGACTGGGGCATCGCCTTCGGCACGTTACCCACCGGCGTCGACACCGCCGCCATCATCGAACGCGCCTTCGTCGCCTGATCCCACCCGTCGGCGTCGCATTTCATTCAGCTCCACCGAGACGCCCATGTCGAAGTGTCCTCGCTGAGCGACTCGGCCGTTCTCGTTCGAGGGTGCCCGTCCAGGACGAAGTACCGGTTCGCCGCTCGACTATCGGGCGCTCCCCGCCGGTAGGGTCGACAGGTGAGCGGAGACGAACGCGTGGTGCCGCTGGATCGGGTGGTGCGGCGGGTACTCGAGGGTGTGTCCGGTCGCGACAGCCGGTACGTCATCGGGATCGCGGGGCCGCCGGGGGCCGGGAAATCGACGTTGGCGGACGCTCTGCGTGAGGCGTTCGGGTCGGCGCACGGTGGGCGGATCGCGGAGATCGCGCCGATGGACGGGTATCACCTGTCCAACGCGGAACTGCGCGCGCGGGGGGATCTGGCACGCAAGGGCGAACCGGACACTTTCGACGTCGCCGGTTATGTCGAGAATCTGGGGAGATTGCGGCACACGCGGATCGGGGAACCGGTGCCGTGGCCGACGTTCGACCGGCGGATCGAGGAACCGACTCCGGCGGGTGTCGTGTTCACCCGGCAGCGCGTCGTCATCACCGAGGGCAATTATCTGCTGTGCGACGGCGCGTGGTCGGGGGTGCGCGATCTGCTCGATGAACGGTGGTACCTGGACGCGGACCGCGAGGTGCTGGAACGGCGGCTGTTGCGCAGGCATCTGCGGGGCGGGCGGACCGCCGACGCCGCGCGCGCCAAGGTCCGCGACAGCGATCTGCGCAACGCCGATCTGATCGCGCGCACGAGATCGCGGGCCGACCTCGTGCTGCGCGAAAGGCAGGGCGGGTACTGCTCGGTGCGCTGAGGCGGACCGGAATCGGTGTTGCCCGATATTCACCGGCGCGTGCGGTCCGGTCTCGTGGGCCGGTCGACAGATCATGGATGGATGAAGGTGCCCCGTCCGACCCGAGGTCGCGGAAGCCCGCTGCGCAAAGTTCTCAGCGTGGTGTTCGCCGTGCTGATCTTCTACAGCGTTCCCCTCGAATGGGATGTGGGGGAGAACTGGCCGAGCAAGGTGATCGGTCTCGCCGCTTTCGTCGCGGGCGTCGGCGGACTGATCTGGGTGACCTGGCGGCATGTGCGCCGATACCTGGAGGAACCCGCGGCGACCGGGGGGCGGGTCGACGGGATCCTGCTGTTGCTCTGTGTCGTCGCGATGTTCTTCGCGCTGTACTACTACCGGCTGGCCGTGCAGTATCCGGGACAGTTCGACGGCATCGTCACGCGTACCGACGCCCTCTACTACACCATCGTCACGCTGGGGACCGTCGGCTTCGGCGATATCCACGCGACCGGTCAGGCCGCGCGCATCGCCACCATGATCCAGATCGTCTTCGATCTGGTCGTGATCGGCACCCTGCTCGCCATCACCAGCAGCGGCCTCAGTCGCCGCTTGGCGCAGGCCGCGGCGCAGGTGGCTCCCGCCGGTGAGCCGCCGGGGGAGATCAGCGATTCCCTCGATACCAGCGAATGAGTTCGTCGGTGGAGGAATCGCCCTGAGGGGCCGGATCTTCGGCGGAGGTGAGCAGCGGCGCCAATTCCAGGGCCTGCTGTTTGCCGAGTTCGACGCCCCACTGGTCGAAACTGTCGACGCCCCAGATGGTGCCCTCGACGAAGACCTGGTGTTCGTAGAGCGCGATGAGCTGGCCGACCACCGATGGGGTGAGCCGCGGGGCGAGGATCGTGGTCGACGGCCGGTTGCCCGGCATCACCTTGTGCGGCACGACCTCGGGATCGGTTCCCTCGGCGGCGATCTCGTCCGCGGTCTTGCCGAAGGCGAGCACCTTGGTCTGGGCGAACAGATTGCTCATCAGGATGTCGTGCATGCTGCCGGTGCCGTCGATCGTCGGCAGATCGTCGGTGGGCTGGGCGAATCCGAGGAAATCGGCCGGAATCAGTCGGGTGCCCTGGTGCAGCAGCTGGTAGAAGGCGTGCTGGCCGTTGGTTCCCGGTTCGCCCCAGAAGATCTCACCGGTCGAGGTGCTGACCGGGGTGCCGTCGGCGCGCACCGATTTGCCGTTGGATTCCATGGTGAGCTGCTGTAGGTAGGCGGGGAAGCGCGCCAGATCGTTCGAATAGGGCAGTACCGCCCTGGATTCCGCGCCGAAGAAGTTCGAGTACCAGACCCCGAGCATGCCGAGCAGGACCGGCGCGTTCGATTCCAGCGGTTCGTTCACGAAGTGGGAGTCCACGGTGTGCATTCCGGCGAGGAACTCGCCGAAACGTTCCTTGCCGATGGTGGCCATCACCGACAGTCCGATGGCCGAATCCACCGAGTAGCGCCCGCCGACCCAGTCCCAGAAACCGAACATATTGGCGGTGTCGATGCCGAATTCGGCGACGCGTCCGGCATTGGTGGAGACCGCGACGAAATGTTTCGCGACGGCGTCCTCGCCGAGCGCGGCGACCAGCCAGCGGCGCGCGGCGGTCGCGTTGGTCAGCGTCTCCAGCGTCGAGAAGGTCTTGGAGGCGACGATGAACAGCGTGGTCGCCGGGTCGAGTCCGTCGAGTTTCGCGACCAGATCGGTCGGGTCGACGTTGGACACGAAACGCGCGCCGATACCGGCGTCGGCGTAGTGCCGCAACGCCTGATGCACCATGACCGGTCCGAGATCGGACCCGCCGATACCGATATTGACGACGGTGGCGATACGTTCACCGGTGGCTCCGCGCCATCGGCCCGAGCGCAGCCGGTCGGTGAATTCGCCCATCCGCGCCAACACCTCGTGCACCTGGGCGCCCGCGTCCGCGCCGTCGATCTCCATCGACTCGCCTTCGGGCAGGCGCAGCGCGACGTGTCCGACCGCGCGATCCTCCGAGGTGTTGATGTGCGCGCCCGCGAACATCGCGTCACGGTGGTCGGGAACCCCGGCCTCGCGCGCCAATTCGACCAGCAGGTGCAGGGTTTCCCGCGTGACGCGGTGCTTGCTGATGTCGATGTACAGGTCACCGACCCGGACCGTCAGCTCGCGTCCCCGTGCCGGATCCACGTCGAAGATATCCCGCAGATGTAGTTCGGAGATACCGCCGAAATGGTCGCGCAGCTTCCGCCATGCTGCCGACGCGGTGATGTCACTGCTCACCTCACCGAGGCTACAAGCAGCGTCGCCGCGCCGCGCTCCCGACACCGCCGAATCCGGGCGCGGGCACCGGGCCGACGAAGCGGACTCGTCGGTCTCCGGGCACGAGCGGGCAGGAAACGAACTCGGCACGGGCGTACCCAACTAGGCTGACGGCATGGTGTCCGAAAGTGAACTTCTCCAATCCGTACCGACCTCCCTGTGGATCGGTGGTCCCGTCGAGGCAACCGGCGGCGGCACCTTTCCCGTGCACAACCCGGCCACCGGCGAGGTGTTGACACGGGTCGCCGACGCCACGCCCGAGGACGCGGTGCGCGCGCTCGACGCGGCCGCCGCCGTGCAGGC
Organism: Nocardia noduli; assembly: GCF_019038455.1. Classification (NCBI taxonomy): domain Bacteria; kingdom Bacillati; phylum Actinomycetota; class Actinomycetes; order Mycobacteriales; family Nocardiaceae; genus Nocardia; species Nocardia noduli. The sequence goes on along the minus strand of NZ_JAFMPL010000083.1, from coordinate 6,083 downwards.
CGACTGGGCCGCGACCCCGTCGCGCGAGCGCGGCGAGATCCTGCGCACCGTTTTCGATCGCATCACCGCGCGCGCCGAGGAATTCGCGCTGCTGATGACCCTCGAAATGGGGAAGGCGCTGCCGGAGAGCCGCAACGAGGTCCGCTACGGCGCCGAATTCTTCCGCTGGTTCGCCGAAGAGGCGGTCCGGGTGCACGGTCGCTACCTGCACGCGCCGTCGGGTACCGGGCGCATCGTCGTGCACAAGCAGCCGGTCGGGCCGTGTCTGGCGATCACCCCGTGGAACTTCCCGCTGGCCATGGGCACCCGCAAGATCGGCCCCGCGCTGGCCGCGGGCTGCACGATGATCGTCAAACCCGCTTCGGAGACTCCGTTGACCATGCTGCTGCTCGCGCAGCTGTGCAGCGAGGCGGGCCTACCCGACGGTGTGCTCTCGGTGATCACGACCTCGCGTTCGGGGGCCGTCACCGGTCCGCTGCTCACCGATCCGCGCCTGCGCAAACTGACCTTCACCGGGTCGACGGAAGTCGGTAGGAAGCTCATCGAGGCCTCCGCGCACGGCCTGCTGCGCACCTCCATGGAACTCGGCGGCAACGCGCCGTTCGTCGTCTTCGACGACGCCGATGTCGACGCCGCGGTCCAGGGCGCGATGCTGGCGAAACTGCGCAACGGCGGCGAGGCCTGCACCGCGGCGAACCGCTTCCACGTGCAGAACGGCGTGCTGGAGGAGTTCACGACCAAATTCGCCGAGGCCATGGCGAGTTCGGTCTCGATCGGACCGGGTGCCGAAGCGGGCACCACACTCGGTCCGCTCATCAACGAGGACCAGCTCAATACTGTCGCCGAATTGGTCGATGACGCGGTCGCGGCGGGCGCCCAGGTGCGTCTGGGCGGCAAGGCGCCCGGCGGACCCGGCTGGTTCTACCCGGCCACGATCCTCACCGACGTGCCGCCGCACGCGCGGATCCTGACCGAGGAAGTGTTCGGTCCGGTGGCTCCCATCGTCGGCTTCGACACCGAGGAGCAGGGGCTCGCCGCCGCGAACGACACCGAATTCGGCCTGGTCAGCTACGTCTACACGCGTGATCTGGACCGTGCGCTGCGGATCGCGGAGGGCCTGGAATCCGGCATGGTCGGGGTGAACCGCGGTGTGATCTCCGATCCGGCGGCCCCGTTCGGCGGGGTCAAGGCGTCCGGTTTCGGCCGCGAGGGCGGGATCGAGGGCATCGAGGAATACCTCTCGACCAAGTACATCGCCCTGAGCTGACCGTGACGGGGATTTCTCCGGTCCGGCCGAGTGTGGGGCCGGGGAGATCCCGACCGGGAAAGCGCGACCGTCCCGGGGATGAACACCCGGGACGGCCTCGGGGAGGCGGGATCTCTCGATCACCGCGTGGTTCTCGCGCCGCGCTCGGCGGCGGGACGGTCAGTGACCGAGACGGCCGCGCCCGAGGCGCAGCAGCAGCATGGCGAGGGTGTGGCCTTCCTGGCCCAGCTCGCTGAAACGTTCCAGCACCTTCATCTCGCGACTGTGCACCAGCCGCGGTCCGCCGGACGCCATCCGGGTACGCCCGATGATCCGTGAGACCTCCGTGCGCCGCTTGACGGCCGCGAGGATCTCGGCGTCGAGCTGATCGATCTCCTTGCGAAGTTTGTCGATCTCCGCTTCGGTCTGCGGCAGCGCCGCATCGGACCCGGTCGTCGGGGCAGGGGTGCTCATCATTCATCTCCTCGTGTCAGAACATGGATCGAACGGCGAGGGCTGCTCGTTACCGTCCGGTTCTTTCACCGTGAAACAGACCTGGCGGGGGATTCCATCCTCCCCCAGGGAAGTGCGCTCAGCTACTCGGCCGCGATCGGTGATATCCGGCCGATAACCGAATCCGACCCATCGCGACAGCGCTCATCATCAGGCCAGTGTGCCACGGGTGTGAACTAATGCAAAACGCTCGATTTTGTGAAAAACCTGAGAGAAACCGGCTCATTTGCCGCGTGGTCGTCACCGGTCGTTCACTGAATGTTAGCCACCTCGGCCGTTCGCTCACGAAGCCGGTCGGTGACTTCATCTCTGTCGGTGACCGCCGGTAGCGTGGATGGGCAATGGACATCACGGTGGCTCCTCATACGCAGGCCGGGCAGGACCGGCACCTCGACGCGACCCCGGAATCGCAGGTCGACGACGGTCGCGACGAGCCGACCGGGCAGTCGGGTGATGCCGCGGGCGCGGGGGCAGTGGGCTCGCCGGGGCCGCGTCTCTCGCTCGCCGAACAGGCCCAGCGCCGCGCCGACGAGCAGCAGCGCCACCGAACCGAACAGGATCGCGGGCGTACCGAGGAGGCCGAACGGCTGCTGGAGGGGCTCAACCCCCAGCAGCGCGCCGCCGTCGTGCACACCGGTGCGCCGCTGCTGATCGTGGCGGGCGCGGGCTCGGGCAAGACCGCCGTGCTGACCCGCCGGATCGCCTATCTGCTGGCGGCACGGGGCGCGACACCGGGGCAGATCCTCGCCATCACCTTCACCAACAAGGCCGCCGCCGAAATGCGTGAACGGGTCATCGGCCTGGTCGGCCCGCGCGCGAACAACATGTGGGTGTCGACCTTCCATTCCAGTTGCGTGCGGATCCTGCGGATGCAGGCGGCACTGCTGCCCGGCCTGAATTCGAATTTCTCGATCTACGACGCCGACGATTCGCGCCGTTTGCTGACGATGATCAGCCGGGATTTCGATATCGATACCAAGAAATACTCGGCACGCCTGCTGGCAACCGCTGTCTCGAATCTGAAGAACGAGCTGATCGGCCCCGAGCGGGCCACCGCCGACGCCACGGCCGACGACACCGAACTGCCCGCGCTGGTCGCCCGCGTCTACACCGAGTACCAGCGCCGTCTGCGCGCGGCGAACGCGATGGATTTCGATGATCTGATCGGCGAGACGGTCGCGCTGCTGCAACGCCACCCGCAGGTCGCCGAGTACTACCGGCGTCGGTTCCGGCATGTACTCGTCGACGAGTACCAGGACACCAACCATGCGCAGTATGTGCTGATCAGGGAATTGGTCGGGCATCACACGGAGGTCGAACTCGACGACGCCGACGCGGGTGCCGCCGCGGCGGATCCGGAATTCGCGCAGACCAGGCGCACCGACGCGGTCGAGCCGAGCGAACTCTGCGTCGTCGGTGACGCCGACCAGTCCATCTACGCCTTCCGCGGCGCGACGATCCGCAATATCGAGGAATTCGAACGCGACTTCCCCGACGCGGAGACCATTCTGCTCGAACAGAACTACCGGTCGACCCAGCACATTCTGTCGGCGGCCAACGCGGTCATCTCGCGTAACGAGGGCAGGCGCGACAAACGGCTGTGGACCGATTCCGGCGAGGGCGATCTGATCGTCGGCTATGTCGCCGACAACGAACACGACGAGGCCTCGTTCGTCGCACGCGAGATCGACCGGCTGGTGGATCAGGGCGAGGCCAATTACGGCGATGTCGCGGTGTTCTATCGCACCAACAACAATTCGCGCGCGCTGGAGGAGATCTTCATCAGGATGGGCCTGCCCTACAAGGTGGTGGGCGGCGTCCGCTTCTACGAACGCAAGGAAGTGCGCGATATCGTCGCCTACCTGCGGGTGCTGGCGAATCCGGAGGACGCGGTCAGCCTGCGCCGGATTCTGAACACCCCGCGTCGCGGTATCGGGGACCGGGCCGAGGCGTGCGTCGCCGTGCACGCCGAACAGCGCGATATCGGATTCGCCGACGCGCTGCGGGACGCGGCACAGGGCAAGGTCGCCCTGCTGAACACCAGGGCCCAGCGCGCCATCGCCGGATTCCTGGAATTGCTCGAGACCATCCGCGCGGCCGGGGTCAGGGACAATTCCGAATTCCCCGATGTGGGGAATGTGGTCGAGGCGGTGCTGGACCGCACCGGTTACCGCGCCGAACTGGAGGCCTCCGACGACCCCCAGGACGGCGCTCGCCTCGACAATCTGAACGAGCTGGTCAGCGTCGCACGGGAATTCAGTTCCGAGGCGCACAACAACGCGGAAGCCGCGCGGGCCGAAGGGCTGGTGCCGGAAGCGTCCGACGGCGAACCCGAGCCGGGCTCGCTCGCCGCCTTCCTCGAGCGGGTCTCCCTGGTCGCCGATACCGACCAGATCCCGGACGAGGGTTCGGGAGTGGTCACGATGATGACCCTGCACACCGCGAAAGGTCTCGAATTCCCGGTGGTTTTCGTGACCGGGTGGGAAGACGGCCAGTTCCCGCATATGCGGGCCCTCGGTGATCCCACCGAACTGGCCGAGGAGCGCCGCCTCGCCTACGTCGGCATCACGCGCGCCAGGCAGCGGCTCTACCTGAGCCGTGCCGTGGTCCGCTCGGGCTGGGGGCAGCCCGTCTCCAATCCGGAATCACGCTTCCTCCAGGAGATTCCGGGCCATCTCATGGACTGGCGTCGTCTCGAACCCGCGGGTTCGCCCGCGTCGCGCGGTATCCGCCGTCGCGGTGACGACGACGGCACGGAACGGGACTGGACCCGGGGCGACGGCTGGTCCCAGCAACAGCGTCCCGGTGTCCAGGGGCGCGGCCCCCGCCGTCCCGCACCGGGCGGTGTCACCCGCAACAACACCGATCTGGTGCTGGCCGTGGGCGATCGGGTCAGCGACGACAAATACGGACTCGGCAAGGTGATCGCCGCCGACGGTTTCGGGCCGCTGGCGACGGTCACCATCGATTTCGGCAGCGCGGGCAAGATCCGGCTGATCCCGCAGTACAGCAGGACTCTGGTGAAACTCTGACTGTCCCGGTCGGCTCGGCGGTCTCCCGCTCGGTATCGTCCGGAACATGGAGAGCGTCGCGCAGCACCTGGTCTGGTTTCTTCCGATGCTGTGGCTCGGCATGGTCCTGGCCATATCGTTCCTGGAAGCGCCACTGAAATTCCGTGCGCCGGGTATCACCGTGCCGCTGGGTCTCGGGATCGGGCGGCTGGTGTTCCGCGCGCTGAACATCGTCGAGTCCGTGCTCGCGGTGCTTCTGGTACTGGCCTTCCTCGTGCTCGGCCCCTCGGGAGCGAGCTGGGTATGGCTGGGGGTCGCCGTCGCGATCCTCGCCGCGCAGATCCTGGTGGTGCGCCCGCCGCTGAGTCGGCGCTCGGATCGGGTACTCGCGGGGGAGGAGATGCCGCGTTCGCACGCACATCTCTGGTACGTGGGGTTGGAAGTGGTGAAGGTCGTCGTCCTGGTGGGCTTGGCGATCATCGTGTCCCCGTAGAAACGATTCGCTCGAAACGGCGGGTTATCCCTCCAGGAACTCGAGGCGATTGCCCACCGGATCATCGGTATGAAAGCGGCGGCGGCCTGGGATCTCCGCCGGGTCGGCCCAACGCACCGGATGCCCGGCTGCCCGCACCACCGCGGCGGTAGCGTCGACATCGACCACGAATGCCGGGTGCGCCTTACGAGCGGGTAGGAAGTCCGTCTCGATACCCACGTGCAACTCCGCGTCCGGACCGCCGCGTCCCGGCACCTGGAACCAGCATCCACCTCGCACCGCGAGCTGCGGCGGCTTGGGCAGCTCGGACCAACCGAGTACGCCGGTATAGAACGCGCGCAGCCGATCTTCCGAACCGGTCGGTGCGGCGATCTGGACATGGTGAAGCATGGTCGACCCTCCCGCGGCATCTGATACCAGGACAAGCGTACTGGTGTAGGAGTCGCCTGCGCAGTGGGAATCACCTGCCTAGTGGGGGAGCAGGTCGGTGAGGGCGTCGTCCAAAGTCGGGAAGCGGAAGGTGAAACCGGCGTCGCGCAGCACCTGTGAGGTGGCGTGTCTCCCGGTCAGGCCGAGCGCGGGGTCGGTACGCAGGACGACCGCGCCGACGGACAGTAGCGCGGCGGGGGTCGGCGGGGCCGGTGGGCGATGGAGGTGGCGGCGCAGTGCGGCCATGAGGTCGCGGTTGCGGACGGGGAAATCGGTGGCGGCCACCAGGATTCCGTTCGGCAGCGTCAGTGCCGGATCGAGGCCGATGGCCGCGCGGACGATGGCCAGCCAATCTTCGATGTGGATCCAGCTGAACCACTGGGCACCGCTG